>CAYOYE010000236.1:0-1521 GCA_964408115.1 uncultured Azospirillaceae bacterium | reverse complement strand
CCGGATGCTTTGTTGATTGTGGGGAACGGTGATTATATAATTTATAATGATAAGGAGCTGGATCAAATTACCAATATTGATTATCAGGATATTCCGGCAACTATGATTCTAACCGACAAAATCCGCTTTGACGGGCAAAAATTGAAAGTCATTGATTTTTATAAGGATGACGGTCAAACGTCTGTTACGGTAGAAATGCCGAAAATGCCGAATGTTAAGCCGATTACTCTTATTTTTGACAATAATCCGTTTCGCCTGAAACAATGGAAAGTGATAGATCAGCAAAATATAGAAGTTACAATTTCGCTGTTTGCTGCCGAGCAGGATACGGAGTTGTCCGGCGATTTGTTCAAATTCAATAAAAAGTCCCGTACGGACACCAATAAGAGTAAGCGAAAGTAAAACGTAACAACAAAAATTAAACAACCGAGGGGAACTCGGTTGTTTTTTTGTTTATGCCCAAATTTACAATATATTAATAAATAATCTCTAAAATTATAATAGCTTAACAATAACGGAAAGGAATTTTAAAATGCAGAGTTTAGCCGTAACACTTGTGGTTTTGGTGTTTTTTGTTTTGTATAAATCGGTGGTTATTGTCCGTCAGGGATATGAATATACCGTTGAAAATTTTGGTCGCTATACCCGTTCCCTAAAACCGGGATTTCATATTTTGGTACCGGTTTTTGAAGCTATAGGGGCAAAAATTAATCGTAAGGAGCAGGTGTTGGAAGTATCTTCACAAGAAGTTATTACCAAAGATAACGCAACCGTTACCGTCAACGGAGTGTTGTTCTATCAGATTCAGGATGCGGTACGGGCCGCTTATCAGGTAGAAGATTTGGATTATGCCATTATGAATCTGGTTATGACCAATATTCGTACGGTTATCGGAAGTATGGAAATTGACGAACTGTTGTCGCAACGAAACGTTATTAATCAGCGATTGTTGTCGGTTGTAGATGACGCCACAATTCCTTGGGGTGTTAAAGTAACAAGGGTAGAAATTAAAGATATAACGCCGCCAAAAGATTTGGTTGATGCTATGGCCCGTCAGATGAAGGCCGAACGCGAAAAACGTGCCAACATTTTGGATGCCGAGGGTTTGCGCCAATCCGAAATATTGCGTGCCGAAGGTGAAAAGCAGGCGGTTATTTTGGATGCCGAAGGTAAAAAAGAAGGAGCTTTCCGCGAAGCTGAAGCGCGTGAACGTTTGGCCGAGGCAGAAGCAAAAGCTACCAAAATGATTTCCGAAGCCATCAATAACGGTGATCCGAAAGCATTGAGCTATTTTTTAGGGCAGAAATATATTGAGGCCTTGCAGGGCATTGTTACTTCTCCAAATGAAAAACTTTTGATGTTACCGATGGATACTTCTCAGGTTATGGGGACTATTGCCGGAATTTCCGAGTTGGTAAACGATACTCTGAAATCAAAATTGAAAAAGCAATCCAAGGAGCAAAAATAATGGCGGTATCTCCGGTAATTAATTGGGTAACGGTGGGATTTATATTAGCTCTT
>CAYOYE010000235.1:0-1584 GCA_964408115.1 uncultured Azospirillaceae bacterium | reverse complement strand
ATAAATAAAGCCCCGTCAAACGGGGCTTTGTAAATGGAAAAAGTATAAACTATTTAGCCAGTATATCCTTTAATTTTTGATTGGCTTCTTCTATAGAGCATTTGCTGTAGACGGAAACTTCACTTGCCAAACGGCTGACAGCCTGCTCATAGATTTGACGTTCGCTGTATGACTGTTCGGCAATATTTTCATTGCGGTATAAATCGCGTATAACCTCGGCGATTGCTACCGGATTGCCGGAGTTTATTTTATTTTCGTATTCCTGTGCGCGCCGAGACCACATAATTTTTCTGACCTTGGCTTTGCCTTTTAGAGTGCTAAAAGCCTCGTTCATTGTTTTTTCGTCCGAGATTTTGCGTAAACCGACGTGCTGAATTTTAGAAGTCGGAATCCGCAAAGTCATTTTGTCTTTATCAAAATTAACTACCAGTAATTCCAGCTCGGTACCGGCTATCGTCTGTTTTGTTATATCGGAAACTTTACCTTCTCCGTGTGTCGGGTAAACAACGTATTCTCCTGCATCAAAAGTTATATACGGCAATGTTTTAATACTCATGATTTCTCCTGTAAAATAAAGATTAATGACGAAAACAATATAGAATATATCATATTTTTGGGGTCAAATCCAGTAAAAAAATGATATTTTTTGAAATTATTTTTTTATTTCAGGAAATTGTCCGGTTTGGCGCAAACCTTCCGTTAGGGCCATAGCCGCAGAAACAGCCATATTTATGGAGCGTGCCTGCGGATTCATCGGAATTAAAAGACGGGCATCCACAAAATTATGAACACTATCCGGCACGCCGGCACTTTCGCGCCCCATAAGAATTATATCGTTAGGGCGAAATTCAAAATCTAAAAAAGAGGTTGAACCATGGGTCGTCAATAAAATCAAACGGCCGTATTCTTCCGAATGCTGCTTACGATATTCCAAAAAATCAAACCAGGAATTATGTCGTCTGTAATCGGAAAACTCCAGATAATCCATACCGGCTCGCCGCATAGACTTTTCATTGAACAAAAAACCGCAAGGTTCAATTATATCTATCGGCAAATTTAAACAGGCACCAAGGCGGAGCAAAGTGCCTGTATTTTGCGGTATATCCGGTTGATATAGGGCTAAACGCATCTTTTGGTCCTGTTAAGCGTTGTTTTGTTCTTGTTTTTGCTTCTTTTGGGCTTCATAGAGCGCGTAAAAATCAACAGGAGTTAACAACATCGGCGGCAATCCTGCAGCAGACAAACTATTGGCAATAATGCTGCGTACAAACGGGAACAATAAACGCGGTAGCTCAATATATAAAACTTTTTCCAGATGTTCTTCCGGTACGTTTACCGTAGCTACGGCGGCGTAAGTCAACTCTATAATGAACAGCTTTTTGTCTTCTATATCTGCATCCATTTTTGCGTTTAACATAACATTATATGTCCCGTCTTCCAGTTTTTCCTGACGGATACCCATATCTACATGAACAGTCGGAGTTTTATTCATCTCTTTGAAAATTGCCGGCGCAAGCGGAATTTCAATAGACATATCTTTAATGTATTGGCTATGAATCATTAAAGCGGATTGTTGAGCATTTT
>CAYOYE010000234.1:0-1589 GCA_964408115.1 uncultured Azospirillaceae bacterium | reverse complement strand
AATTTTTGTCAATATACTGGACATATTGATTTTTTTCTGTTATCATAAAGATTAAGAAAAAGAGAGGTAAATTATGGCGCTAAAAGAAAGAATAGTTGAAATTGACGGGTTTCCTCCGTTAGGTAATGTTTCATCAGATGATTGGTTGGAACAGGATGCTTTGGCCGAGGCGGTGAAAAATCTGGCAAAATATGATAAACCTGTTTATGTTCGCGATTTAGATGACAGACTGGACGGGAAAGGAGCCAGAGGCCCTGTTCTTTCATATACTCAAGCCTTGAAAAACGTTTATAACTATATGCAATTTTTAAAAAGCACAACAACCGTAAAAGAAAACGATAAACCGGAAATCAAAGAAGTAAAAGAGCGTGAGGCTGCGCTTATGGATACGGCGCTAAAAGACATAGAGCCGCTAATCGGTAACTTTGCAAAAATAGAATATCCTTGGTCGGAAGTAACCTTTAAGGGGGCTACCAGAGATAAAGCGGCTTGTGTTTTGATAGATACTCGCAGAGATCCCATTGTGCTTAACAGTAACGGGTTTACGCATAGTGCTTTACGGAAAGCCATAAATGATATTGTAAAGGTAACAAAATATATGACGGACAATGCTCCGGATTTTCAAACTAAAAGGGTAGACGCGCTAAAAGAATGGAATCAAAACCTTATGGATAAGATGGGTGGCAAAGACATTAGACAAAAAATAAAAACGGACGAAGAAGTATTGGAATACTGTCAACAGCGCTGTGCCTGGTTATTGCGTGACGATTCGCAAGACGATTACAAGGTTGACAGGGCCAGAGCCGAAAATGATTTATCTTCAGAGCTTGCCCGCCATGGTTTGGAATTAATACGGGTTCCGGTAGAAGAAAATATATCACCGGAAGCAAAAGCGGAAAATCAGGTAAAATCCTGTGTTTTACGCGCTGCGTGGGACGGATATATAGAGCGCCCGAAAACAGATACCCTCTCACCGGCCTTAAAAGAAGTTTTGCATAAGGGATTGGAGCGGATTAACGCTAGAAACTATAACCTTAATGAAAGTCCGGTTTGGCAAATTTGCGCTCAAGTTCCGGAATTTAAAAAATTTTCCTTTGAACTGACAGAAGGTTTAGGCAAACAGGGTTTTCCGCCGGAACATATCAAAGACTTATCGTATAGCGATATTGCCTATATCATAAATGTTGAAAAACAACCTACCGCCGAACAACAGATGTATTATCAATATAAAGGCGTTAAAAGAGTTGACGGAGTTAAGTTTAGCAGTAATCGTATTAAAAATGTCAAAAAATTCACACAAGATCACGAGGGTGATTTACGCCTTATGCTGGACTTACATGGGACTATGAGCAAAACAGATATAAATAATGTCATTGAAGAAATGAAAAACGGTCATAGTAATATTTTAGCCGGACATCATAACTATACAATCAGCAATCCGGAATATTTTGAAAAAGAAACGAAAAAGTCTTTTTTAGATATGAACAACAACGTAATAACAGTAGATAAAAACGTACATACGCTCATCCACATGCTGGAAAATAACGTTGATAGAATGGGACGAATCGGTAGAGCAGACACATCTTCAT
>CAYOYE010000233.1:0-1608 GCA_964408115.1 uncultured Azospirillaceae bacterium | reverse complement strand
AAATCGCGCTTATATGCTTCAAGAGTATTTTTTGCAACACCCTTTTCGGCAGCCAACATCTGCAAAAAAAAATCAAGACTTTTCCCGAGCATATTTATTTTTCAAGCGTAATTGTCGTTGTTTGTGTAATATGTTCCGTCGGCACTTTAATATCCTGCATTACAATAAAACCGATGCTGACAACGGCAGCTAAAGCAACGGCATACAACACGATTTTGAAGGTGCTTTTATTTGAAGATTGTCTTATCATTAGAAATTCCTCATGGCTATGTTAAAAAAAATATTGATTAATAATAACAAGGTTATATTATTAGGTCAAGAGTTAGAATAATAATGAACAAAGAAAATGCCGAAAATAGATAAAATAATTTTACTCGTCGGATTGATGGGGAGCGGAAAAACCAGTGTCGGAAAACGATTAGCCCGCAAATTGTCGTTGCCGTTTGTAGACGGAGATCAGGAAATAGAAAAAGCCGCCGGTTTATCGTTGGTTGACGTGTTAAAATGCTTTGGCGAAAAGGAATATCGCGCCGGAGAAGAGCGTGTGATGTTGCGCCTATTAAAGGGACAACCATGCGTTTTGGCGTCAGGCGGTGGGTCGTTTGTTGCCGATAAAACGCGCAAATTAGCCAAAACAAATGCCGTTACAATATGGCTTAAAGCCGATATAAATACGCTATATCATCGTACGGCAGGACGTACGCGCCGCCCGTTTTTATTGGGTGATGATGCTACGGTGAAAAACAAATTGCAGGAATATATAAAAGAAGAATACCCATACTATTCGCAAGCCGATATTGTGGTTGAAACAAAAGAGGAACGGGTAGAAAATACCGTTCGGCGTGTGGTGTCGGCCATAAACGGATTTTACCGTCGCAAAGACATAGCAGGGGAGAAGTAAAGTGATTTTTACGGTTATTGTTATTGCTTCTCTGATTATTCTGTCGGCATTTTTTTCGGGAGCCGAAAGTGCGGTTACCGGAGCTTCCGAAGCCTATATGGTTGATAAAAACAAAAACGAACACAGCAGTCGTGCCGGAATTGTGCTGAACATTTTAGGTAAACGCCGTAAGGCTGTTATAACGGCCCTGATCGGCTCGGATATTTGCAATACTTTGAGTACGGCTCTGTCAACGCAGGTTTTGCTGGGTCTGTTCGGTGCGGAAGGTGTGGCCTATGCAACTATTTTAATGACGTTTATCATTTTGATTTATACCGATATGTTGCCAAAGAGTTATGCTATCGGGAACAGTAATAAATCGGCGCTTTTCGTTGCACCGTTAATGCGTTTTTGGATGTGGTTTTTTACACCGTTAGCGTATATTTTGCAAAAAATAATGAATTTGTCGTTTAAGCTGTTCCGCATTCGCGATACTCGCTCGGAAGAGGGGCAAATTTCCGAAATTCGCGGTGCAATATGTATGTATAACGGTACGGAAATCAAAGAAGAAAAAGAGATGCTGAAAGGCATTTTTGATTTATCGGAAATACAGGTTTATGACGTTATGAACCACCGAAGGAACATCTATTCCATTGATATTGATTTACCGTTGATGATCGATATGGCAACCAAACAGTACATTCCTTCTGTTATCAAATATACAAAGG
>CAYOYE010000232.1:0-1613 GCA_964408115.1 uncultured Azospirillaceae bacterium | reverse complement strand
TTTTGCCCGATTCTATTTTATTTTTACGCATAAACAGCATCTGTAAAGGGCATAAATGAAAGATAAAACACAAAATTTGCAAAAGGAAAAATTAAGTGCCTTATTGTCGCGGCTTTTGGCCATGCCATGTATAACGGTGTGGATTTGTTTTATTGCGCTTTGTCTGGTATATTTAATACCTAATGAAAAAATCGCTAAAAACGTCAACTCTTTTGTTAAGATATTTCAGGCGGAAAATCTTTATCCCGTTGTTGACGGAATGGTAGAAGACGAGTACTTTTTACTTGATAATTACACAGACGCAATTATGGTTCTGACTGCCCGTTATAATGATGATTTGCCGTTAGTTGAGCGTGTGCTTGCCAGCAAAAGCAGCCGCATTTATATTGCCGACATAAGACAGGAAGGTGAGGCCCTCATAGAATCGGTAGAAAATCAAAATTATAATCTGCCGACTACTCCTTATATCCGCTATTGGCATGGATATCTGGTTTTGTTAAAGCCGCTTTTATATTTTTTTGATTATCCGACAATCCGAAACATAAATTTTGCAGTACAAATAATTTTGTTAATTGCAGTGGTGATTTTACTTTATGTGCGCCGCGCTTGGGGACTTATTCCGATATATATTTTTTATTATGCGTTTTTATTTCCGCCGGCTCTGCAAAAGTGTCTGTCGTATGCAACGGTTTATATCATAACTTCGGTCGCCGTAATTTATCTGCTGCTGAAAAACCGAAATATAACGAAACCTACGGAATTTATACCGTTTTTTACGGTTGTCGGAATTGTTACAAACTTTGCGGATTTTCTAACGTATCCGCTGGTCAGTTTGGTTGTTCCGTTAGCCGTTCTGCTGTATCTTACAGGCGAAAATGCTCCGAAAAAATATCTGCAAAGTATTGTTATACTTTGTGGCGCTTGGGGATTCGGTTATATCGGGATGTGGTGCATAAAATGGGGCTTAGCCGCACTTGTTTTCGGTAAAGATGTTTTTGATGACGTTATAAGGCAGATAACCTTACGCAGCGGACAATACGTTGAGCAAAAATATTGCCGTTGCTCCGGAGTAAACATAAATTTTTACTTCTGCCTTCAGCAGTCCGTAATACGCTATCTGTTGGAACTTTATTTTATCTCCTATGTTATATCCGCCGCATTTATCTTAATAAAAAACAGAAAAAACAGTCTGCGGATACTTGTTTCGGCGTTACCGTTTTTGCTTTTGGCATTAAGCGCTCCGCTTTGGTTTTACGTTATGACAAATCACTCCGTACAACACTACTTTTTTACATTCCGCACCTGCGCCGCAGCCTTTATTCCGCTGTTAGTTTGTCTGGCGTTTATGTGCAAAACGGCGGCGAAAAACAAATAAATTTTGCTTGCTTTTCTTGCAGATTGACCGTATAAAATCCATAGATTGTAATTGTAACTTATTAAAAGGACAGAAAAATGACAAATAAATATCAAGGTACTCAAACCGAAAAAAATCTGCAAACTGCCTTTGCCGGCGAAAGTCAGGCCAGAAATAAATACACCTATTTTGCCGGTGTTGCCAGAAAAGAAGGCTATGAACAAATTGCCGCTATTTTTGAAAAAACTGCCGATAATGA
>CAYOYE010000231.1:0-1615 GCA_964408115.1 uncultured Azospirillaceae bacterium | reverse complement strand
CTTCACTTTTGGTGTTCGTGATTTACGAATTAACTGATTAATTGTAGGCATCACATTTTCCTTAAAAGTTATATTATTACACAAAACTAACGGCCAAATAACGAATCATTTGGTCTTAGCTAGCGCGGATAATATCATAAAACTGCAGATAGTCAATAACTTTTTTCATCTTATTTTATGTTTTTACTACCTGCATACGGCATATAAAAAAAAGACCTCCGCTGCCGGCGGAAGCCTTTTTTTACATATCGCAATATTCTAAAACTTGTATTGATATTGCAGCGCATACATATTACTGTAGCTGCGGTATTTTGCATCAACATCATCGTATGTAGTGTTTTTAACACGCCCATGCATCATAAACAGATGTGCATACCCCAAATCAAACTGATGATTGCCCGTAGCATAGCTAACGCCGACGGTTGTCCACAATCTGTCGGTATCCGGAATACGGTTGGTACGGAATGACTGGCTCGGCACCGGAGATTCATCCCAAGAAATACCGGCACGCAATGTCCAGTTACTATTCAGATAATAATCCTGTCCGAGAGCAAAACTCCAGGCATCTTTCCAGCGATAATCAACATCTAAATTGCCCAAATCACTATACGCCGGAAATGTATAAAAGCGATGCCATTGTGTATATTTTACCGTAAACGAAGTACCCCACTTTTCAGCAAATTTATGATAGCCCGACAAAATCCAGCTGGCCGGCAATTCCGGCTCCGAAACGCTGTCGTAGCGGTTAAATGTTCCAAAACCCAACTGTGAGGCCATTGCCGCATACTCGTTTTTAACCGTTAAATAATGTTTACCTGTTGTACGTTGCGTACTTTTCAGACGATATGACAAACCAATTCTGGTATCCTTATCAAATTCATACATAGCGCCGAAGTTTGCCGTTGTAGACCAACCCTTTACCCGAAAATCGCTATATCCGAGGTTATATCCGTATTTAATAACGTTTGAAGTCAACTTACCCTCAATATAACGCACAATAAAGCTGCTCCCGACAGACAAACCGTTATCAAACTTATAGGCGCCCGAAAAATTGGTATCTACCACTTCCAACTCGGAACGCCGAACGCCGCTCCCCTGCTCTGCCACAAAGCTATCATTTCTGTAGCGGGTAGCCAAACCGAACGGCACATACACGCCACCGCCTAAAAACAGTTTATCGTTCACATTATATTGTCCGAACATACTCGGCAGCGGAATCATAAAATCCATATCTGTTTTTTTACCGGTGCTTGACTTTACTTTAGAAGCCACTTCGGTCATTGTTAAGCCGGTTTGGATACCGGAGCGTTTAACCAGCGTCATACCAGCCGGATTATACGCTGCTGCCGAGTAATCATCTCCGACCACACCTACACCGGCAAAGGCCCGCCCCAAATTTGCTGCGGAAAATTCATTTAACTGATAACCGGCAGCATGCGCATTACCGGCACTAAATAATAAAGTCAGCGCTGCCGCCGTATATATCTTTTTCATTTTAGTCCTCTTTAATAAAAAATTAGTTCCAGCGTATTGTAACAGCTGCCGAACAATCCGTAAAGCACTTAAATAGAGGTTTTACGGTTTCCGTAAAGATACTAATATAAATAACAAAGAG
>CAYOYE010000230.1:0-1679 GCA_964408115.1 uncultured Azospirillaceae bacterium | reverse complement strand
CATACGAGGAAGGATTTTGGCACAAGCTGAATCATATTGTGAGCCACTATCATAATGAGATAACCGATATGGAAAATAAAGAATCCGCCGCCCTGCAAAAGCTGTCAATCAAGCCGGAACTACATTCTTTTAAAACGGATTTTAAGCACAAAAAAAGCAATTAGTCATTCAACTTCTTTTGTCTTTTTTACAATGTCTTTAATAACTTCACCTGCCATAATCAGCCCCATAACCGAAGGGACAAACGCAACACTTCCGGGAGTTTGTCTTTTACCGGTGTTTTCCTCGCTTTTAGCCGGTATCATAGCATTTTCCTGCGAATAGACCACCTTTAGATGTTCAATACCTCGGCGGCGTAATTCCTTACGCATAACTTTTGCCAGCGGACAAGTTGAGGTTTGAGAAATATCTGCAACCCTAAACGCCGTAGCATCAAGTTTGTTCCCTGCTCCCATGGCGCAGATTATCGGAACGTTATTTTTAACGGCCTGTTCAACCAACGCTATTTTGCCGGCAACGGTATCAATGGCATCTACCACATAATCATATCTGCGAAAATCAAAATCATCGGCAGTTTCAGGCAAATAGAAGCACTTATGAATCTTTACTTTAATATCCGGATTAATATCTTTAGCCCGCTCTGCCGCCACTTCAACTTTGGCACGACCGATTGTAGAATGCAGGGCTATTATCTGCCGGTTAATATTACTTAAACTGACTTCGTCATTATCAATCAATTCCAAATTTCCGATACCGCTACGCGCCAAAGCCTCAACTACATAGCCGCCGACTCCGCCAACCCCGAATACGGCAACGCTACTGTTTTGTAATTTTGTTACGGCTTCCTGCCCCAATAAAAGTTCTGTTCGCGCAAATTGTGTTATCATTTTTACTTCCGTATATTTTTTTAAGTGTTAATAACAAAAATATACACTTGTCAAATTTCAAATGTCAAATAAAATAGCTAACTATAGTGGTTTGACTAAAAAACAGAAAAAGAAAATGCCTAAAAAAACGATAGTAATAATTTGCCTGTTTCCGCTGATGTTGTTGCTGTTGCTACTAATAGCAAATTTGGAGGCAAAAAGATATAAATACAAAATATCCGTTGTTATGCCGGTTTATAATACCGAAGCATATTTGGACAGAAGTATTAAAAGCGTACTTAATCAGACCATGCGCGATTTTGAACTAATTATCGTAAATGACGCGTCCAGCGATAATTCGCTAAATATCATCAATAAATATGCCGCGCAGGACAAGCGCATAAAGGTAATTAATATGCCGCAAAATTCCGGTGCGGCTGCCGCCCGTAATGAGGGCATAAAATATATTGAGGGTAAATTTTCCCTGTTCGTTGATTCTGATGATGTATTACAGTTTAATATGCTGCAAAAAATGTATGATGAAGCACTTAAACGAAATTTGGATATTGTTGTCTGTGATGCTATTGTTTATGACCATGAGATGCAACGTATCTCCTATGATAACGCCATAAGTTCGTCCCTTTTACAACTGGACTATTTAAAAAACAAAAAAATAACTACATTTTCTTATCTTTCCGCACCTTATACATTTTTCCAAATTTGTAATAAAGTGCCTTGGAATAAGTTAATCAAAACAAGCCTGATAAAAAAACATAATCTGCAATTTGATAACACGCCTAAACATAACGACAC
>CAYOYE010000229.1:0-1725 GCA_964408115.1 uncultured Azospirillaceae bacterium | reverse complement strand
ATTTATATAATCGGTTGGTTGATTTTAGTCAATACGAGCGTATTTATGTGGTTTATGCCGAAACTCTACCGAATGATGATTTGAAAGTTACCGTAAAAAACGAAAAAGATAAAAGCGAGGATTCTTTTTCGGTATATAAAGACGAAGAAGATAACATATTTGATAAGGCCATTGAAAAAAGCGTAATGTTTATTGCAAATATGGAACGAAATGCAGATAATCGCGCCGGTGTGGAAACAACAGGAACGATTAATGTTGTTTATTTGTATCAGGATATGAAGGACTGGTTACAGAAAAGCAAGGCAATTTCCGGTTTACCGCAAGTTGATGGAATTGATACCAAAAGTTTGGGGGGCGGAAAAGTCAATTTTGTGATTAAATATAGCGGTACTCTGGAAAATTTGTGGACGAATATGCAAGAACTCGGGTTGAGCCATGAAAGCGTTGATAATTATTTTATTATAAGGTAAGGAAATGAAAAAAAATTCGGTAAACGGTCAGCAATATATTTTGGTGTTAGGTGCGTTGCTGCTATGCGCGTTTTTTTTGTATGTTTTACGCTCGGTGCTTTTACCGTTTGCAGTCGGGATTGTGGTGGCATATTTTTTGAACCCGTCTGTCGGTAGACTGGCTAAATTCGGAATGTCACGCGCCATAGCCACGTCTGTGGTTATGGGTTTATTCATACTTATTTTGATTCCGGGAATTTTTTTGTTCGGGAGTATGATTGTTTCACAAATTGCCGATTTTATCGGAAAGTTACCGAATTATGCCGATACGTTCGTAAAAAGAATTATGCCGCTGGTAGAAGAACTTAAAACGCGGTTTACCGGATTTTCATCTGATAATCTGGAAAGTATGCTAAGAGAAAATGCTTTTGGTTCGGTTAATTTGCTGGGTAAAATACTCAAGAGTGTAATAACCAACGGATTTGCCTTTATTAATTTGTTATCGCTTTTACTGATTTCTCCGGTTGTGGCCTTTTATATGTTACGCGATTGGCCGGAATTTACCGATAAGATGAGAGAGCTTGTTCCACAAAAATATAGAGGGAATGTTTTAGAGGCGGTGCAGGAAGTCAATAAAATAGTTTCCGGTTATCTGCGTGGGCAGTTCTGCGTATGTCTTGTTTTAGGCAGCTACTATTCTTTAGGGTTATGGTCCGTTAATCTGGAGATGGGGATAACGGTCGGCTTTTTGGCAGGTATGATTTCATTTATTCCGTATGTCGGCAGTATTTCCGGTTTTATTATGGCAATGGCTCTGGCCATAACACAATACGGAACGTGGGATAAAATAACGGCGGTAATTGTTGTTTTTGCAATCGGACAATTTGTAGAGGGCAATTTCCTTACGCCGAAATTGGTGGGAGAAAATATCGGGCTGCACCCTGTCTGGGTGATGTTTGCTTTGCTGGCAGGTGGCGTTATATGGGGGCTATTAGGTATGATTATAGCAGTTCCGGTTGCCGCAATTATCGGAGTTTTGTTACGTTATCTCCTAAAAAATTATCGGGAAAGCGCGCTGTATTTGGATAGTTAGTCGGTTATCTGCCGTTGCCGCGATTACGTTTTTTGTTGGCAAAGTAAATAACTTTTTGTTCCTGCTTTTGCCAATATTGGGTCTTTTCCAGATATTCTTCGGCTTTTTCGGTTTGCATTGTGCCGGCATGCAATCGCTACGATATACATCCCCGACTGAAATGCCGGATAGCTGTTTACCGTC
>CAYOYE010000228.1:0-1733 GCA_964408115.1 uncultured Azospirillaceae bacterium | reverse complement strand
TCCACGACAAATGGAATGTTCCTGAAAACGTTTCTCCGGAAACCTTAAAAGATATAGAAACGATTGTTAGCACTTTTGAAAAAGAAGATATTTACGACTTTAAGAAAAATATTTATCCGGCAATCAAAAATAACGAGAATTTATCCCCTGACCTGCGTGCTGACGTAAATAATACGTTAATGACATATAGACATGCAGGAATGAGAGGAGAATTAGCCGCGTTAAAACCGCAATTCCATACATTAGAAACCGTAAAGGCTGCCGAATGGTATGTAGAAAATGCGCATGCTCTGGCCGACGTTATAAGCTATTGGGCCGATAAAGCTCCACGCTATACGGCAACGAAAACACCAACGGCAACAAAAACTTTTGCAGACAATAAAGATTTGCAACAGTTGGATTATGCTGTTATCAGAGCTGTGCAAAAACAGCTTGTTCGTCAGGATTTAATGAACGGACACGATATTGGCGAAATCAAAGCCGACTTACCGGCAAATGCGGCTGACGGGATTATAGCTTCGGCCTTAATTGATGTGGCAAATAAAAGCACAGAACGTGATGAATTAATATCTAAAATTGACGACAAAGAACTGCTGAATTTAAGGTGTATATTAACTAATGGACATCCGCGTGTTTGTACGGACAAAAACGAAATTTTAACTTATCAAAAGATGGAAGATTTGCTTTTGGCACAATACGTTTTTTCCGATAAACGCCAACTGTCTGATTTTCAAACCAATAATGCTAACGGTGCTCCTTCCGTTGATTATAACAGACTTGATCAAATAGCCGGATTGAGCGGAAATGATTCGGCAGAAATAAGAGAAAAATCACTAAAACTCTTAACCGATATCAAAGACAGATTTTTAAGTGATCCTGATGTTGCCAAAGCACAAAAAATTAAAAAAGAATCTGATATAATTGATACAAAAGTCCAAATGTTTAGCGAACAGCAACAGGCTAAATACGGCGCCTTAAACGAAATTGAAAATTTACAACGGAGCGCCCGAAAACTTATGGAGTCGTGGCCATCCGAAGATAAATGCAGCGGTGATTTCAAACAAATAAATCCGCAAATTATCAATGAGGCCATTGCCAACGCTTTGCAGAACGACAAAGAAGTTGCCCTTGTTGCGCCGACAATCAAAAAGCCTAACAAACTTGTCGGGTTCTTGCAAAAAGATAAAATTCAAGATGCCGAGAACAAACAAAATATGCTTAATGAAGCGGTTAAACAGCTCAATGAAGGTTTGAATAATGCCGTCAAAAAACCGCAAACTAAAGAATATTTACAAACAATGGGCGGTGATTTATGGAATGACAGTGCAGTGCACAATATAAGATTTCAACTCAATAATGCCAAAGCTCCTGCATATCATCCGCTAAAAGCATGGGCTAATGAAAAACTCAATAGCCTGGGGGAAAATGTTGAACAGTTAGATTCTTATATTTCAAGGGCTAATACAAACAAACGTAATGCCGAAAAAGCAGAAGAAATTAGAGCGGCAGAACAGGCAAAATCGGCAGAACAGGCAAAATCGGCAGAAAACAGCAATAAAACCGAAGAAAAGCCTGCTAATATAAATTTAGGACAAAATCAGTATAAAGGTCAGGAACGCTGATTTAAGCCAAACAAAATAACCTTTAAAAAGCTCCTAAACAGGAGCTTTTTTCTTTCTGCTGCAGAATTTTTAATATTTTTATCAAAAATACCTATAATCCTAGTTTGTGAT
>CAYOYE010000227.1:0-1748 GCA_964408115.1 uncultured Azospirillaceae bacterium | reverse complement strand
AAAATTAAAAATATAGCGGAAATTTCTTATCTGACATAGAATTTTCCAAACAAAAAAGGCGTTTTCATTTTGTGAAAGCGCCTTTTTTTTACCAAACTCGTCTATTTTTTGAGTTTACTTTTTAAATCGGCAATCAAACCGTCAAGCCCGTTCGGAGATTGGCGGATATATGAAGTATATTCGCTGCGGGCCGTCTGCGCCAAACTGACGTTCTCTATGATTATATCTACAATACGATATCTGCCATCGGTTTCTTTGACACGCCACTTAACGGAAGCCGGCGCACCCTCGGACATCGGTACTTGAGTATTTACAAAAACCTGATTGTTTGACTTTGAAGGTTCTGTCCCCGTAAACTCAAAATGCTTTCCCTTAAAGTCATCAAAACGCGCTGACCAGGTCTGCGTATTCAATTTGCGATAAACATCTATAAAATCGCTGCGTTGTTGCGCCGTTGCCGTCTTCCAATAACGCCCCAAAACAAACTTGCCGATAAAATCCAAATCCAAATCTTCATTAAATAATTTGGCAAAGCGAGTAGCTTTTTCTTCGGCAGAAACATTAGAATTTATCAGTTGTTCAATGCCGTTTTCCGTAACACCGCGCACAAATTCTTCGGCTTTCCGTTCGCTCATATCCGCATAAACGTTTGAAGCAAACAAAACAATAGCCACCAACACAGAAGTAAACAGTTTTTTCATTTTACGTCCTTTTTTTTATTATAAATTAATCTTCATCATCTTCTTCGTCAAAATCAAAGTCATAACTTGTATTTTGTGCCAAAGAATCTTCCGAACCACATACATTCAGTTTTAATCTGTTTTGTAAATATGCCGATTTAATTGCGCTGTAGGCATCAACCGAACCGGCGGTCAAACTATCCAATAATTCTAAATTTTCCTCTCTAAGGCTGATAAAACCGAGGGCAGTCAAACCATAATAGAAACTGTATTTTTCCACATCATTACCAAAATTGGCATAATAATCGGCCCAATATGTCGGATCGGCGGTTGTATCAACAGCCATACCTACCGCTGCACGCGGTGTACTAGGCCCTAACAGAGGCAAAACAAAAAATGCACCGTCCGGTACGCACCACTTAGCCATAGTTGCATCAAAACCGGTTTTATTTTTCTTTAGTTGCCAACCGTCTGCCACATCAAATGTTCCAAGCAACCCCAAAGTTGTATTAACCAAAAAACGGCCTGCCGACTTGCCGGATTCCGTTATATTGCCCTGTAGCGCGTGATTAACCGTAGAAACCGGCTCTTTGATATTGCTAAAAAAGTTGCGTACTCTCCGCCGAATAAAATCCGTAGTAATCGCCCGATACCCTTTTGCCACCGGTTTCATTACATATTCATCTACGGTTCCGTTAAAGGTAAACATTGAACGGTTATAACTTTCCAATAAGGAATCATCTGCATCAGACGAGTCTTCTGCATAAGCATAACTGCCGCATAATCCGGTAAAAACGGTTAAGAATAAAAGCAGTTTATGTATATTTTTCATTTCCTTATCCCTTCAATTTGCTTGTAATATATAAATTTATCCGAAATAAATCAACTCAAAAATGCTAAACTCAACACGATTTTACACATCAAGCACCCAAAGTTGGAGCAAAGCGAAAACACGCTTCAGTTTAAACAAAAAAAATTCCCGAACCGGTTTCGGGAATTTCGGCATAAATTAAAGAATGGAACTAATCACTACGAACACCGTATTCAAGGTTTTGGTAAATAACATTA
>CAYOYE010000226.1:0-1779 GCA_964408115.1 uncultured Azospirillaceae bacterium | reverse complement strand
AATTTATAGGAGAATAAAATGCCTTTAGTTTCTATGCGTCAAATTCTTGACCACGCGGCAGAACACAGCTATGGTGTTCCTGCTTTTAACATTAATGATATGGAACAATTGATTGCTGTATTACAGGCGGCACAAAAAGTTAATGCGCCGGTTATCTTACAAACTTCAACGGGTGCGCGCAAATTTGCCGGCGATCCGATGATTCGCCACATGGTAGCTGCCGGAGTTGAAATGTTTCCTGAATTGCCGATTTGTATCCATCAGGATCATGGTGCTTCCGTTGATATTTGTCAGTCTGCCATTGTAAACGGCTATACTTCGGTTATGATGGACGGTTCATTGGAATCAGACGGTAAGACCCCGTCATCTTTTGAATACAATGTGAAAGTAACGCAAGACGTTGTTGCCCGCGCTCATGCCGTAGGTGCTTCGGTTGAGGGCGAACTCGGCGTTATCGGTTCTTTGGAAACAGGTAAGGCCGATAAAGAGGACGGACATGGTGCTGAAGGTAAACTGGATAGAAAACGTTTGGTAACCGACCCTGATGAAGCAGCCGAGTTTGTTCGTTTGACACATCTGGATGCTTTGGCGGTTGCCGTTGGTACTTCGCATGGTGCATATAAGTTCACCCGTAAACCGGATGGCGAAATTTTGGCTATTGACGTTATTGAAAAGATCCATGCCAAATTGCCGAATACTCACCTTGTAATGCATGGTTCTTCTTCTGTTCCGCAAGAACTACAGGATTTAATCAATGCTTACGGTGGTCAGATTCCGCAAACATACGGCGTACCGGTAGAAGAAATTGTTCGCGGTATTAAGTCGGGTGTTCGTAAAGTAAACGTTGATACCGATTCGCGTATGGCTGTTACAGGTGCTATTCGTCGTTTGTTTGCTGAACATCCAAATGAATTTGATCCGCGTAAATATCTGAAACCGGCTATTGAAGAAATGCAAAAAGTATGCGAAGCGCGTTATATCGCTTTCGGTGCTGCCGGCAATGCCGATAAAATTAAAGCAATTAAATTATCGGATATGGCAAAGAGATATGCTGCCGGTGAATTATAATCGGTTATCATAAATAAAATTCAGCCTCGTAGCAAAACTACGGGGCTGTTTTTTTATCGTCTGCCTAATAAACGCGGTTAGCAGTTCCGTTTTCGTATTTATAAATAGAGTAGCTTTCGTTTACCGAAGGAACGCCGTTATGAAACATCTTTTCGCCAAACTCGGTAGAGATGCGGCGGTTATTTAGATAATTTGCCAATTTTCCGTATTCAAAAGATTTAGTCTGTTGTACAATGTTTTTCCATAATTTTACGGCTGAATATCCGTAAAGGGACAAACCTTCGGCGTCAAACCCGTTTAAGCGCAGTTTTACTAGTGTTTCGGCAAATTCAGGATCGTCATCTTTACCGCGTAACTCCATCATATACGTTCCGTTAGCCAAATCTCCTAAATATGCAAAATATTCTTGTGTGGCAGTATATTTGTTTGTGAAAACCACAAAATTTTCATCATCTTCTTTAAGAAATTTTACCGTTTTCCGAATATTTTTTGCCGTACCCAAAATAAAGGCCATATTATTGCCGTCAGCAATTATTTTTTCCGCCAATTTCTTAAAGTCGTTATTTGTCATATCATAGGTATATTCATTTAATACAACGGATTTTCCGTGTTTGCGAAATTCATCTTTAATCGCTTGTGCTTCTTCCACACTTTCTTCTTCGTTTTTGTTACTGATAAGAGCTACCGAATTGCCGGCAAACGTTGAATTGT
>CAYOYE010000225.1:0-1822 GCA_964408115.1 uncultured Azospirillaceae bacterium | reverse complement strand
GGAAGTTTATTTTTCAATCCGGCAACCATTTCTTCGGTTTCGCGAACACTTAAACCTTTTGCAATAATTTTTTGCGCCAAATCAGTCGCGTCTGCAAATCCGACCAATGCTCTGGCATGTCCTGCCGACAGTTTATTTTCTTTTACCAAGGTTTTAACATCTTCCGGCAACGAAAGTAAACGCAAGGTGTTTGCTATATAGCTTCGGGATTTTCCAACAATTTTTCCCAAAACCTCCTGCGTGTATTCATAGTCGGACATTAAACGATTCAAGCCTTCGGCTTCTTCTATTGCCGACAAATTCTCACGTTGCAGATTTTCTATTAAAGCTACCTCCAATGTTTCGCCGTCCGTCAAATCACGAATAACGGCAGGAACAGTGTTCAAACCCGCCATTTTGGCAGCACGCCAACGTCTTTCGCCGGCAATTATTTCATACTTATTGCCTTTATGGCGCAACAACAACGGTTGCAATACCCCTTTTTCCTTAATGGATTCGCTTAGAGCGGATAAAGCCTCAACATCAAATTCCGTACGCGGCTGAAAGCTACATGGTTCTATATCTTCTACCGGTATTTCATTACTGTTCTCCGCTTTAAATACAGTGTTATTAACGAAATTTCCAACATCTACATCTTCATCAAGGTTAAGATTTATTTCTTCATCACCAAGTAAAGCCTCAAGTCCACGCCCCAAACCGAACTTTTTATTATTTGCGTTCATTTACAACTCCTTTTCTCTTTTTAAAACTTCTTTTGCTAATTGAATATACGCCTGCGCACCGCTACTCTTAAAATCGTAAATCAAAATAGGTTTACCGTGTGACGGCGCTTCGGCAATACGCACACTCCGAGGTATAACGGTTTGATACACCTTATCCCCAAAATATTTACGCACATCGGCCTCTATCATCTGACTCAAATTATTTTGCCGGCTATACATTGTAAGTACGATACCTTGTAAAGATAAACCCGGATTAAAATTGCGCTTTATGGCGTTTATGTTTTTCATTAAATCAGCCAAGCCTTCTAACGCCAAAAACTCACATTGTAGCGGTACCATAACCGAATTTGAACTAACAAGCGCGTTAATCGTTATTAAATTGAGCGAAGGCGGACAATCAATCAAAACATAATCGTACACACTGGCAAGTTTTTCCAGAGCTTTTTTCAACACAAACTCACGATTTTCAACCTCAACCAATTCAATTTCGGCCGCTGCCAAATCAGGAGACGACGGTATAATATCAAAGTTAGGTACATTAGTATGAATTACCGCTGCTGCGACATCACAATTACCAATCAAAACATCATAAGATGAGCATTGTCCTTTTTGTTTAGCTATCCCCATTGAGGTTGTAGCATTGCCTTGCGGGTCAAAATCAATAACTAAAACGCGCTTATCAATTGCCGACATTGCCGTAGCAATATTGATGGTCGTAGTGGTTTTTCCAACACCGCCTTTGCGGTTTGCAACAGATATTATCTTCATTTTTTCTTCCTTAAATTCGTGATTTTAAGAACAACGCCGTCAGCCCCGTATTTATTATTAAAGACATCCATATCATACGCCCATTTTTTGCAGGCAACGCTATTTTCTTCATTATATGTTCTGCCCTTTAACAGCAGTGTCATTGTATTCTTGTTGCCTATTTTTTCTACATAGCCGCAAAGTGTATCCAACGAAGCAACTGCCCGAGCCGTTACGACATCAACATTTTTAAATACACCGTTTTCTATTCTTTCATTCAAGACACTTACGTTTTTAAGCATTAATTTTTGGCACACATCATTTAAATACACCGTCTTTTTAGTAATACTTTC
>CAYOYE010000224.1:0-1833 GCA_964408115.1 uncultured Azospirillaceae bacterium | reverse complement strand
CTTTTGCCATTTCCTATTTAATGTTACCGGCAGAAAATTTCGGTCATAAAATCTGGTGGGAACTATCCACTATTATCAGTTGCGGAACGCTGGCTGCCGCTATCATTCCGGAATTTACGAAAATATTTACATCATCTAAATCACAACACGTTCAAGAAGTTGTGAATGCCAGTCGGGAAGCAGGCGCTTCATTAAACATAATTTCCGGTATTGTTGCCGGTAACTTCTCCGGATTTTGGCAGGGAATCGTTATGGCTGCCTTAATGGCTGTAGCCTACCTGACTTCTAAAGGGGATTTAAGTCAGATTATGATTTATCCGACAGTTTTTGCCTTTGGTTTGGTCGCTTTCGGCATGCTGGGTATGGGGCCGGTAACGATAGCCGTAGACAGTTATGGTCCGGTAACGGATAATGCACAATCCGTTTTTGAATTATCGCAAATTGAAAATATCCGCGGTATCAAAAAAGAAATTAAATCAGAATACGGATTTGAGCCGAATTTTGAACTGGGAAAACATTTGTTGGAGGCTAACGATTCGGCCGGCAATACCTTTAAGGCTACCTCTAAACCGGTTTTGATAGGTACAGCCGTTATCGGGGCCACCACAATGATTTTTTCAATCATTTTGCTACTGCATCTGGAACTTAATTTGATTGATGCGCGCGTATTAATCGGTCTGTTATTGGGAGGCGCCGTTATCTATTGGTTCTCCGGAGCATCAATTCAGGCGGTTTCAACC
The DNA here is from genome assembly GCA_964408115.1 of uncultured Azospirillaceae bacterium. Classification (GTDB taxonomy): domain Bacteria; phylum Pseudomonadota; class Alphaproteobacteria; order RF32; family CAG-239; genus RUG410. Next base: position 1,093 of record CAYOYE010000224.1, on the reverse strand, counting down.
GGTGCTTATCGGGCAGTAAACTACATTAAAAAGCACATAAAACTTAACACCAAAAAAGCCGCATCCGTTGAAGATTCTAAAACGGTAGTGAAAATTTGTACGCAATATGCACAAAAAGGTATGTTCAATATCTTTATCGTGATATTCTCGTTTGCCATTTCCTTTGCTTTCTTCGGTCCGGAATTGTTTGCCAGTTATCTGATTTCCATCGCCATTTTTGGTCTTTATCAGGCTCTTTATATGGCAAATGCCGGTGGGGCTTGGGATAACGCCAAAAAAGTGGTTGAGGTAGACTTAAATGAAAAAGGTTCGGAATTGCATGCCGCTTCCGTTGTGGGTGATACGGTTGGCGATCCGTATAAGGATACGGCATCCGTTGCCCTAAACCCGATCATTAAATTTACGACTTTATTCGGCTTGTTGGCAGCGGAAATGGCCGTCAAGGTAGCGGATAAATCACCGAATTTAGCTTTAGGAATCGGCGTTACATTCCTGATTATCGGGTTGATTTTCGTTTGGCGTTCTTTTTACGCTATGCGTATTGAAGCAAAAAATGTTGACTAATTATTTTTAGTTTGTTAGAACGGCGGCGAAATTATTTTTCGCCGTTGTTTTTTTATATGAAAAGGGATAAGTTATGAATATTATGAGTTTTCTCTCAACCTTTGACAGTACGCAATTTATCAGTGCCTTTGTTGTTTTGTTCGCAATTATTGACATTATCGGCACGTTACCGATTATCATAAATCTGCGTCATAACGGCAGGACCGTAAATGCCGGTAAGGCCTCTATTATATCGCTTTGTTTGTTTTTAGGTTTTATGTATATGGGTAATGCCTTTTTGAGCCTGTTCAGTCTGGATATTTCATCATTTGCCATTGCCGGTTCAATGATTATCTTTATTATATCTATGGAAATGATTTTGGACATTCATATTTTTCATCAGGATAATCAATCCGGAAATGATGCTACGTTTACGCCGGTTGTATTTCCGTTGATTGCCGGTGCCGGTGCATTTACAACCTTATTGTCTATCCGCTCGCAATATACGGATTTGAATATCATTCTTGCAATTTTGTTAAACGTTATAATA
>CAYOYE010000223.1:0-1836 GCA_964408115.1 uncultured Azospirillaceae bacterium | reverse complement strand
TATCTAATTTTATATCATTAAACGTATATTCTTTGCGCATCGGCGAACTTGCCAGACTAACCCTTCGCAGATTCGTTTTTATACGCGCCAACAACTCAGGTACGGAAAACGGCTTTGTAACATAATCATCCGCGCCGGCAGAAAGCCCGATAACCTTATCTTCTTCCTGTCCCTTGGCTGTCAGCATTATAATCGGAATATTTTTCAGTTCCGGATTATTCCGAATAATTTTACAAATTTCCAAACCGGATATTTCCGGCAACATCCAATCCAGCAAAATCAGTGACGGCAGATTTTTTTCCACCGAAGATATAACCCGATTACCATGCGAAACCGTAATTGTTGCATAGCCCTCTTTTTCCAGATTATACTTCAACAACAGAGCTATTGCCTGTTCATCTTCCACAATCATTATTGTTGTCATAACTTCTCCCCCAAATTATGAAATTGTCTAATAACGTCAGCCGGATTTTCTGCCTTAAAAACAGCGCTCCCTGCCACTAACACATCGGCACCGCATTGTAAACATTTTGCCGCCGTATGCAAATTTATACCTCCGTCAACTTCAAGACGGATATTTTTGTTTTGTATTGCTTTTGCGGTTTGGGAAATTTTCGGCAACATGGTTTCCATAAATTTCTGACCGCCAAACCCCGGCTCTACCGTCATAATCAAAATATTATCAATATCATCCGCAAACGGCATAAGCACCTCTGCCGGAGTCTGCGGTTTTATTGATACTCCGACTTTAACGTTTAACTTTTTTACAGCTCCGATAACCTCTGCCAAATTTGTGCAGGCCTCATAATGCACAGTCAGTAAATCGGCACCGCAATCGGCAAACATAGGCAAAAAATCAAGCGGATTTTCCACCATTAAATGCACATCAAAAAACAGCTTACTGAATTTGCGTATCTGTCTGATTATTTCCGGACCGAAGCTCAAATTAGGTACAAAATGTCCGTCCATAATATCGCAATGCAGCCAATCGGCGCCGGCATTTTCCACCAACTCAATCTGCTGCTGTAAACAACTGAAATCGGCAGCCAACAGGCTCGGAGCGATTAATCCCATTTTTTCCTCCTGTTTTGTTTGAATATACCGAATATATAGCAAAATTATTAAATAGTCGTAAACATTGATTTTTACATATTTGAGATTATTTGAAAATACCGATTAATCACAACAATAGAGGAGATTATATTATGGGTGAAATGGCAAAAAAAATCATAAAAACGGATGTTGACGATTTGGTAAAGACCTTAAATGAGGCTTATGCCGAAGAATGGTTAGCCTATTATCAATATTGGCTGGGAGCAAAGCTGGCGGAAGGTCCGGAACGCTATGACATAGAAAAAGAATTTAACGAACATGCCGGTGAAGAACTTAAACACGCCGATTGGCTGGCTAAACGCATAATTCAGCTGGGTGGCACACCTATTGTAAAGCCGGATGAATGGGATAGCGTAGCACGTTGTAAATACAAAGCCCCGACTAAAGTTGACGTTGTTACGCTGCTGACGGAAAATTTGGCAGCCGAACGTTGTGCCATTGTGCGTTATCAGGAAATTTGCGACACTACGCAAGGCAAAGATTATGAAACTTTCCGTATTTCGCGCAAGATATTAAAAGAAGAACTTGAACACGAACAAGAGCTTGAGGATTTTCTTTCGGACATTGCTACGGCAAAAAAGTTGATAAATCCATAAAAAAACACTTGAAAAATAATAATTTCGGAGTATAAAAACAGTAGTTGCAAGAGGGGTGCGCCTTTTGCCGCTGTTTTTTTTATAACTCCGCACAAGTCCGCCCTCCTTGGGGTTGGCATTTTTTGAA
>CAYOYE010000222.1:0-1838 GCA_964408115.1 uncultured Azospirillaceae bacterium | reverse complement strand
CACGAATGCAATATTAAAAACATAACCGCTTCGGGAATTGATACTTTTCCAAACGACAGCGGCTATTTCAGTTATCGGCGCGAAATGCGTAATAATGCCGTTAAATCCGATGGAGATTATCCGACACAATATTCTTGTATATGTCTGTAGAGGTTCAAATGCAAAGTTTTGATTTGCCATATTATAATGAACGACCGCAAGGTACAAAAATAGATACGCTGGTAATTCATTGTAGCGCACATAATACCGAGGATATGATGGAAGCTCTAATCAAAAATCAGGTTAGCACGCACTATATAATAGGACTTGACGGTAAGGTCGTTTCCGTTATCCCCGAAGCTAAAAGAGCCTGGCACGCCGGTATCAGTTTTTGGAGAGGCGTTGAAAACCTCAATAATTCTTCCATCGGCATAGAAGTATCGTCTTTATCTATGGGGCAGGATGATTATTCTCCGCAACAAACAGCCGCGCTGCTTGAACTTTGTCAAGATATTATCAAACGCTATGGTATAGCAGCCCGAAACGTGGTTGCTCATTCCGATATTGCCACTACCCGCAAACCCGACCCCGGAGTTGCTTTTCCATGGCAATATCTGGCGCAAAACGGTATCGGATTATGGTATGATTTACAAGATGCCAAATCGGTAAAAGAAAATAACCTCATAACATTACTGGCGCAGATAGGATACGATATAAGCAACCCTAATGCCGCCGCATACGCGTTTTGTCGGCACTTTATTCCACAGGCGGTTAAAAAAGAAACGGATATTCATAAGCTGATTTCTCAACCATACACTCCGGATTTTGTTGCCGAGCCGAAATATTCGGATATCTTTAAGGCTTGTGCGGTTGCCTATAACCGTTAATATTGGCAACAATTTCGTTAATTTCTTCTTCCGTAATTTTATGCGTTAAATTAGGGTAAGAATGGTAGTGACAGTTTATGTTATGATTTTTTAACCACCGTAAACTATCGGCAAAAGTTTTGTATTGCACTTTTAAATCGTTCTCCCCATGAAACAGATAGAGCGGTGGACGGGCAAGAATTTTTTGTTCCAAACATTTTGCGCCGGCAACCAGACCGGACAAGGCAAATGCACCGGCAACCGGATTTTTACGCGACAGAGCCGTATAAATGGTCAGCATTGCCCCCTGCGAAAAGCCGATAATATAGGTGTTATCATCACTAATTGCATATTTTTTTTGCATTATATCTATAAACGCATTTATATCACCGGAGCGGTTATCTATTTCTACAGCCGCCCGATTATAAATAGCAAAAATATCGGCTGTAGAGGTTTGCGGCTTTATCCTTATGCCGTCTGCATCATACTTCAACATACCGAACCATTGGCGTTTAGAGGTGTTTCTATCGCAGATTTCCGGTGCTTCGGGTATCACCAGATATGCCGACCGCAACTTATTTTTTATCCAGTCTATAGCATAGCCGTGATCGGCAATATTTCCATTATAGCCATGCAAAAAAATCACCAAAGATTCCGGTTGCAGACCAATAGTATAAATCTCGTATTTTAACACAACTTCCTCACTACATAAATTTTTGTTATTGTAATCAAGGTATAGTTAAAAAAATGTTCATAAACCAAAAAATTCGTGATAATTTTTATTATCACGAATTTTTATCAATCAAAGAAAATCGTCATTATCGGGGGCAGACTTTTTTATTTGCGAACCCTGTTCCGTTTTTTTAATAAACGGAAGGCGCGTTTTGGAAGGATTTTTTCCTAACAAATCATCTCGCCAACCGACAAAATCCGAAGCCGACTTTTTAACTTTTTGAGAGTTTGCGGTAGCGGCTGTTTTTTTACCGTTGTTGC
>CAYOYE010000221.1:0-1852 GCA_964408115.1 uncultured Azospirillaceae bacterium | reverse complement strand
CTTAATATTTTTTGTTCCGAAACCATGAGAGCTTTTATTTGTCTTTGTCGTTTCTTTATTTTCTGAATTAATAGCTAACGATAAGCCTTTGATTGTAAAATATAAAGGTAACTTTTATTTTCCGGCGTTTATAGAATATACAGACGAATTTTTCGGTGGAGATTTTCCGACTGCCACCGATTATAACGACCGGCAAATTAGAAAAAATATAGAAGATAACGGGTGGATGTTGCAAACTTTAATCCCGTATTCTTATAACACCGTAGACTATTATTTGGATAAGGCAACCCCGTCTGCACCGGATAACCGACATCTTTTAGGTACAGATGAAGAAGGACGCGATATTTTGGCACGTTTGCTTTACGGAATCCGCCTATCGGTAATTTTTGCCGCCTTATTAACGTTCAGTTCTTCCGTTATCGGTATTTTTGTCGGGGCAGTACAAGGATATTTCGGGGGCAAGACAGATATTGTCTTGCAACGGGTAATAGAAATATGGGATTCTCTCCCCCAGTTATTTATTTTGATTATCATCGCCAGTATGTTTTTACCTACTTTTTACGGTTTATTATTTATTTTATTGCTGTTTTCCTGGACCGGACTAACCGGTATGGTGAGAGCCGAATTTTTACGTTTACGCAATTTTGAATATGTAAAAGCGGCAAAAATTATGGGAATAGGTAATTTCCGTATTATGTTTCGGCATATTTTGCCGAATGCGTTGGTAACTTCCGTTACGTTTATCCCTTTTATTATGGCCGAGGCGATAACTTCTTTAAGCGCGCTTGATTTTTTAGGCTTAGGTTTGCCTAATGAATACCCTTCGTTGGGCGATTTAGTGCGTCAGGGCAAAGATAATTTGCAAGCACCATGGATAGGTATAAGCATTTTTGTGGTATTATCGGCATTGTTGTCTATGCTTATTTTTATCGGTGAAGGTGTAAGAGATGTGTTTGATACAAGGAATAACAAACAATGAGTTTACTTAATATCAAACATTTAGACGTTATTTTTAAAGCAGCCGATAATAGTGAATTTAGGGCGGTAGATGATGTTAATTTAGAATTGGAACAAGGACAAATTTTGGGCATTGTAGGTGAATCCGGTTCTGGTAAATCGGTTACGGCACTGTCTGTTTTGGGCTTGTTGCCGTATCCTAAAGCCAAACATTCGGAACGTTCTTCAATTATCTTTAATAATAAAGAGCTTATCGGCTTAAATGAAAGTGAATTTCAGCGTATTCGCGGCAATGAAATTTCTTTTATTTTTCAAGAGCCGATGTCATCACTTAATCCGTTGCATAAAATCGGTAAACAGATTGCGGAAAGTTTGCAACTGCATCAAAAGTTATCTGCCGCCGAAATTAAGCGGAAAACAACGGAGTTATTGGCGGCAGTTAAAATACCGGATCCGGAAGTTAAGATAAATGCGTATCCGTTTGAATTATCAGGCGGACAACGTCAGCGAGTTATGATTGCCATGGCCATTGCCAATAATCCGAAAATATTGATTGCAGATGAACCGACAACGGCTCTGGACGTAACTATTCAAAAGCAAATAATTGATCTATTGATTGACCTGAAAAATAAAATGAATATGGCGGTGATTTTCATTAGCCATAATTTGCGATTGGTACATAGCATAGCCGACAATATAGCCGTTATGTATCAGGGAAAAATAGTAGAATACGGAGATGCCGAACAAATTTTTAATCGGCCGCAACATCAATATACCAAAAAATTAATATCGGCGTATTTGTTACCGAATATACAGAAAAAAGATAAGGCGCAAGTTATAATGAAAGCGGAAAATATTAGTGTATTTTTTCCGCGTAAGAAAAACTTTTTCGGTA
>CAYOYE010000220.1:0-1855 GCA_964408115.1 uncultured Azospirillaceae bacterium | reverse complement strand
CTATCTTTAACTTACAAGGGAGTTAAAGTGTGGTTTTAACCCTTCTTTAAGTTAAGAAAGCCGAGGTGTTGCTGCACCTTGGTTTTTTCTTTATACAAAAGCTCAATCATAAAATCAAAACTTTTAATAATGCTCGCTAAAGTTCAACTTCTAAACCAAAAAAACTCCTCTTGAAAATAAATTCAAGGGGAGTTTTTAGGCTGATGCGTTCTAGTTAGTCAGATTTGTATGCACGCGCAACCATACAATATATTGTAAGGACAGTTGCGGGTACTTTACTACTTTAGAACATTGTTCTCTAGTCAACGGCGTGTGTTGTATTACCGCAGAAAATACCTCGGACAGATTAGCCGTTTTTTCCAAATCATTGGCTTTTTCGGCATTTTCATACTCCGCAAGCAGATAATCAAGAGCCATTGAACACAAGGGTAACCCATACACATGAATCAAGTCCGGACATCCTTTTTGAATAAGAAAAATCTGCAGATGTTCCGATAGCGGTGTATTGCTCTCAATCAAAACATCTTTGATTTGACTTTCATCACCGGACTGAAAAGCACTCAATAATTTTCTTTTCATAACAGTTATTTATTAATAATATTCAAAACGCCGCAATGCTAATATATCTGATTTGTTACGTCAAGCCTAAAGTTGTAAAATTTTTTATTTATCCAAATCCCTACTTGACAAAATCGCGAAAATTGTTTACTGTTTATGTTCTAAAGGTATTATTTTTTATAAATTTTTTTAAATATGATTGAAACAGACTTGCAGTGGAATGTCCTGTCTATCATTTTAGCTCAGGGCAAGTATGATGAAGTTAAAAAGTTAGTAAAGCGCGGCTATTCGGTTACGCCTTTGCTAATAGAAACTCTTTATCAGCTTGAGGCTCACAACGTGTTAAACTGGCTGTATCAACACGAACTCTCCGCCGAAAAAGATCCTTCTGAACTGAAATACAGAAAGGATATGCTGGATGAGTTGTGGGGCGATTATATTGATGAGGAAACCCGTCAAAAAATTGCTACCAACGTGCTGAGAGCGGCTATGATTGCGCAGCAGAACCGCAACGAATCGCTAAAGAGAAATCTGGCAGAAGCTCCGGAGTTGACTGAAGAAATGGTAAAATATGCCATTACCAACAACAACGTAGCCCAGCTTATTCAACGATTTGGGCAAAAAGCCGTCTTTCGGGCTATCTCTATTGTTGATCCGAACTGGTTAGATTCGCCGGCGGCAACCGAGTATTTTACGGCAGATTTTTTGTGTCAATGCGGCAAATTTCGGCCTAAATTACAGGAAATTGCCGAAAAGCTGAACAAAGGCGAAGATGTTGACGAGGTATTAGCGGATTTTTCCGACAATAATCCGGCTTTGCAACAGTTGATACTGCTTAATCACCCAAAGGTTGATAAGTGGTTACTGCAGAAACATCCGGATTTGGTTGCCTCTTACTCGTTTGGCACATATCAGCGTTGTGTAGATCATGGGCTGGTTATGTTTGACAAGTGGGTTGATGAGTACTCGTTAATGAGCGAGCATTATCCTGACGAATCCGGTGTCATGGTCAAGTTCTTCACCGATAAAAAATATCGGGATTATTGCGAACTGGTGGCTAAAAGCGAAGAAGCTCCGAATTTTTTGAGCTTTCTTTTCTTCCGCGGCCATCTAAAAGCATGGTGGAACTTGTTTCATTTAAGACACCAAAAGTGACTTAAAAAATACCTTACGCAAAAGTAAGGTATTTTTTTGTTTTAAAACAGCATCCGAATTTAAAAAAACAAAGGGCTTGAGATTTCTCTCAAACCCTTGATTTTATTGGCGCGCCCGGCGGGATTCGAACTCACAACCTTCT
>CAYOYE010000219.1:0-1864 GCA_964408115.1 uncultured Azospirillaceae bacterium | reverse complement strand
GCCGAAAATCTGCCCGAAAAAATTAATCCGCAAAAGCTCACTGTTTCTGCTCGTGCCGTTTATAATTTCGTATCGGCTACGGCATATTTAAAAAATGCCGATATGATGTCGGCCTCTAAAGCCGGTTCGGCCGCTCTGAATTTTTACAAAAAGCGGCACCGTCCGATTGAAGAAGCGGCCTGTTATTTACTGCTTGCCGAAATATACCGTATCAGCTGCGTAAACGATATTGCCCAAACTATGATAGAATCCGCCCGCAAAATCTATAAGGGGCTAAATCTGCAACTGTTTACCTCACAGGCAACTGCCGTTTTAGGAATGCTAATGTTGTTTGAAAACCGTCAGGAAGAAGCCGAAAGTTATTTTAATGACGCCTTAAACGGCACTTCTTCGGATATTTTAAGCGCCGAAATTAAAAACCAGTTATCTTTGCTGGAAACGGCTCGCCAAAATTATAATCAGGCTCGCCGAAATTGTGAAGAAGCTCTACATTTGCATTCTTTGCACCATAACGAACGAGGAACGGCTTTTAGTCTGCAATTAAAAGCTCATATTGAATTTGGTTGCGGGCATTATAAAAAAGCTGCCACATCTGCCGGCAAAGCTGCATCTTTGTATAAAAAACAGCATAATTTTTCGGCTTATTCCGAATCTTTGTATATTCTGGCAGAAGCGCATTGCAAAATGAAACATTTTATAGTAGCCGAAAAGAACTTACGGGAAATTTTGGATAATAACCGTTTGCATCCTAACAGTTTTCATACGGCAAATGCTTACAGCCTGTTAGGATTGATTTATTTACAAACCGGCAACTATCAGCGAGCCAAAGTTTTGTTTCAACAATCTCTGCATCTGGAACAAAGTTGTGAGCGCAGTCAGGCCATTGCCGCCGATTATGCTAATTTGGCCTTAATTGAAAATATCGGTGGAGATAAAACCGGTGCCAAATCAAATTTGGAAATTGCCCGAGAATTCGCTGAAAAATCCGAAGATAAGCAGCTGTTGGAAATAATTGAAAAGAAAATATCGGATCTGACAAACAAATAACTTTACTTTTAGACACGTTTTATTTAAAGTAATATCCGTATTGCAGGAAAATAAAATCCCTGAATAAGGCTGTTATGTTGATAAAGGGTTGGATATGGCATTTTTTGACGGCATTATAAAATTTCCAAAGTTATCTGTTGGTAATGTTTGGCAACTTGATAATTTTACGGCCATGTTATGCGCAAAATATGAAAGATTCCATGAAACAGTTGTTGCCGATTTTGGCCCTAACGGGATGTTGATTGTTTTACTTTTTGTCTTTTTTCTGGCTTTAATCCTGACTATTTACATTAAATCACTTATTGATACTTTTCAAAACAATGATGAAGATGATAATGATGACGGACTATTGTATGCTTCCGAAGATATTACCGCCGAACTGGAAGAAAAACGCCAGAATGCTGCCGAACAAAAAGAAAAAGAACTATCTTTAGAGCTGTTGCAGGCCTCATTTAGGACCGTTCCGGATAGCGAAAATGCAGAAGAATATGAATACACACAGAATCTAAAAGAAACTCTCAAGGCACAAACGCTAACCGCAGGTCCGAATATTTTTGACTGGACAGCCGTTGACTGGCAAAGCGGTAAAATTGATGTTTTTAACCTTTTGCAAAATAAAGACATTTCCGGTATGCCCGTTTGTCTTATTATCAACCTCTTGGGACGCGGAGTCAGCGAGCTAAAAACCGCTCAATCCGTTTTTAGCTATACGCATGGTATTTTAAGCGAAGAAGATATTATACAGGCTGTTGCCGGTGTTAAAAATTTTGTAGGTTTATGTAATAGCAAAAAGTTTGACGATATTCCGCAAAGAGAA
>CAYOYE010000218.1:0-1866 GCA_964408115.1 uncultured Azospirillaceae bacterium | reverse complement strand
AAGACAATTACCTGCACTTATTGGAGCGTCCCTAAAAAAGGAAGATAAGCTGTATTAAGCCTGACTACCTTCCTTTACGCTCACTCGCAGATTATCATTATGGCTTTCAACCGACTGTTTATTTCTGCCGGCAAAAAAAATCTTATATTTTTTCATCATTTTCTTTGCAACATCATCAAAGCTCCATACCCCGAGTTGATAAGGTATATCCTCTCTTTTAACCATCATATTCTTTGATAACTCAAATACTTCATCTTGCGGTTCTTCTGCTTTAACCGCAATATTTACGACCTGTCTTTGTTCAAGTCGGCGTTGCTCTTTATCTATTATTGCCTCACGAATTGACTTTAGAATATCATCAATCGGAGCATCTTCCATATCTGCCATAAAATTATGTCCCAAGTTTTGTTTTCTCGGGACATATTAGCAAAAGTTATTTTAATTATCAACAGGTTTAATTACTTATCTATGGATAAAGTTAGCCATTTGCCTTTAGTATTTTGATAATGTTCTTCGGCATTATAGTAATTAACGTTCAAGGCAAGTTTTTTAGCCGTAAGTTTTCCCATAGACTGCAACAACTGTAAACCGGACACGAAATAATCGTGACGGGCGGTTACTTCGCTTACCTGTGAAGACAGCAGAGTTTGATAAGCATTTAACACATCCAAAACCGTACGGTTGCCGACAGCTTCTTCTTTTTGTGTCCCTTCCAAAGCAATAGCCGAAGCCTTAATTTGCTCTTTAATGGATTCAATATTGGATTTGTTGGCCTGCATTAACTGCCAATTTCCCGTAACGCCGGAAATAACGGCACGCTCTGCCTCGGTTACTCCTTCCGAAGCCTGCCATTTCTGATATTTACTCTTACGAATCGCCGCACGCGTTGCCCCGCCTTGATACAACGGCACACTCATATTTAGGGTGTATTCCGTACTGCGCGTATCCGGATTTGAGGCATGATTGCCGGAAATAATATTTTTACCGGTTGTCGCATTAAAAGTAACTTCAGGCAACAAAGCACCGTTTTTGCTGCTAACGGTATATTCTGCCGCTTTCAGCTTTTTCTTGGATGCCAACAAAGCATAGTTGTTCTGTTTAGCATAATCCAGTGCATCATCAAATTTTTTAGGGAACAGTGACGGTAGATTTTCCGGAATCTGTAAGTTTTGCGGTTCACGACCGACTATCTGCATATAGTTAGCACGCGAAATAGCTAAATTGCCCTCTGCCGAAACCACATCCGATTGTGCCTGCGCATAGCTGGCGCGTGATTGAGCGACATCCGTACGGGTTACCTCGCCGACATTAAATCTGGCAACTGTTTCATCCAGCTGTTTTTTGAGTAGACGCTCATTATTTTTCTGTAAACGCACAATAGCTTCATCACGCACAACGTCTAAATATGCAGTAGAAGCATTCAATAAAACGGTTTGTTCTACATCATATAAATTCTGGATACCGGCTTTAGCGGAATTGTCGGCAGCTTTTACGGAATTGTAGGTTTGAAAACCGCTAAACAATGACTGACTTACTGTACCGGACACACTTTTACTTGAACCGTCTACCGTAGCAGAACCTGATCTTCTGGAATGGGCATCCGTATATCCGCCGTTTACGGCAACAGTCGGACGATATCCTGAACGAGCCGCGGCTGCATCTTCGTTTGTTGCACCACTGGCAGCCCTTTGTCCCTGCAAGGTCGGGTTAGAATTATAAGCCTCGCTCATGGCTTCAAACAGCGTTTCGGCATTAACATTCGTACTTATTAACACACCGAAAGACATTGCAAAAAGTAATTTTTTATTAATCATTTTCCTTTATCTCTTCTAATTAAATCAGTTTAGCTATATGATATAAATTATT
>CAYOYE010000217.1:0-1886 GCA_964408115.1 uncultured Azospirillaceae bacterium | reverse complement strand
TGAATTTCTGATTTTAGACGATTGTCCGGAAGATACGCGCGAAGATATTATAAAATCATATAAAGATAAGCGAATTACTTATAAGAAAAACCCGCAAAATTTAGGCATTTCGGAAAGCCGTAATAAGCTGCTTGATATGGCAAAAGGTAAGTATCTGGCCATTTTTGACCATGACGATATTTCTATGCCGAATCGATTGGAACGAGAAGTTGCATATTTAGACGCCCATTCTGAAGTCGGACTGGTCAGTGCCTTATACCAAACTTTTCCCAAGCTAACCGTACACAAAGCTCCGGAAAATGACGCCGATATACGTTTATCATCTGTTGAAAGATGCTGTGTTTCACACTCCTGCTGTATGATACGAAAGTCGGTTTTAAATGAACATCATATCCGTTATGAGGCAGAATTTTCTCCGGCCGAAGATTATCGTTTATTCTGCCGTCTGTTAGAAGTAAGTAAGCTGCATAATTTACAGGAAGTGTTGTTGAATTATCGGCTGTATAAAGGGAATACAAGCAAGTTGCAAGACGATAAAATGCACATTGCCACCTGGAAAATAAGAGCGATTAACCGCACCGAACATCCGGAAATTTATGCCGAATACCTGATGAGAGCAACATTTACGAATACAATATCTTTGTTTGGTATAATTCCGCTGTTTAAGATAACAAAACAGGATTGTTACACTAAAATTTATCTTTTTGAAAAAATACTTATCTTAAAAATCCGCAGCCGAAACCGTATCGGTAAAAAGAAATAGTACATAACAAAAACGCCACAGATTAAAAACCTATGGCGTTTTGCTTATTTTACTGCCTTAATTTTTTTCATCCGGATCGCGCAGAACATAGCCACGTCCCCAAACGGTTTCAATATAGTTTTTACCGCCCGAAGCACGTTCAAGTTTTTTGCGCAATTTACAAATAAACACATCAATAATCTTCAATTCCGGCTCATCTATTCCACCGTACAGATGATTTAGGAATTGGTCTTTATTAAGGGTTGCCCCTTTACGCAACGACAACAGCTCCATAATTCCGTATTCTTTGCCGGTCAGGTGCAATGTTTTGCCGTTGACGGTAACGGTTTGCGTATCCAAATCAATTTCCACGTCTCCAGTACGAATCACCGAATTTGAATGTCCTTTAGAGCGGCGAACAACTGCTTGAATACGCGCCAACAACTCGGACTTATCAAAAGGTTTGGTTAAATAATCGTCAGCGCCATATCCCAAGCCTTTAACTTTATTATCCGGTTCGGATAAGCCGGATAAAATCAGCACCGGCGTATTAATTTTTGCCCCACGCAAACTTTGTAAAACTTCATATCCGTTCATATCCGGCAACATTAAATCAAGAATAATGATGTCATAGTCGTACAGTTTAGCTATATCTAGTCCGTCCTCACCCAAGTCGGTAGAATCAACAACCATACCTTCTTTTTTGAGCATAGCTTCAATACTTTGCGAAACCGCGTAATCATCTTCAACCAAAAGAACTCGCATACTTCCCCCTGTCTTTAGCTAAAAGTTACCCTGTTTATATGTTAATATTAGTTAATTCGCTTAAAATTAAAAGATATCTCAGAGCACAGGAGGAGGACATAAGGCCTTAGGACTCAGCCCTTTGATTCAAAGGTCTCCATAGACTCCGAAAGTTCTGGAACACCACTCCAGAATCCAGGTCCAGAAGGCTGTTTAGGAGCAGAAGTACCTCAGACTCTCAGACTCAGTTGTCTTTGGACCATTTCACTCTGGGACTTTCCTCTGGTGGATGACACCAGGCAGATATTTATCCTGTAGATTCCTGGGATATCCCCTGGACAGAGGCCATTAACTGACACTAAGAGGCTTTGTAAGTGAGGCTTCTGGCTCAAATATCTCT
>CAYOYE010000216.1:0-1890 GCA_964408115.1 uncultured Azospirillaceae bacterium | reverse complement strand
GCAGTTGGATATGCCCGTTATTGTTCGTCAAAATAAATAAGACCTTAAAACCGCTTGTAGCATTATTGTTTTCGCTATTGTCATTTCCGACAAGCGAAATCAAACACCACACATTCATAACGTCTTTATCCGGAATCGTTTTTTCAACCTGATATTTTATCGTACCCTCACCAAAATTCAGCGGATATTTTTTATACAAAGCCGTCGCATATCGCTTAAACGCAGGCACATAACGCTTTTTTTGTTCTTCCGTCATTTTCCGCCAATATTTTCCGACCACAAATTTTGCCGCATAATCCAAGTCAACGTCTTGTAGCAATATTCTGTCCAAAGCCGCATATTTAACATCCAAATCCGTTTCTGCCAGAACTTGTAACAGTTCCTCCCCCTTATGCGCGGCCCAGTTTTCGGCTTCTTTTTCGGTTATATTAACCTTTGCCGAAACGCTTGCCCCATAGCTCAAACCGAAAAACAGTATGATAAGTTGCAAAAAATATTTCATTTTCATTTCAAATCCTATAGAATAAAATCATTGATAACAATATTAGCATAAAATGGTTAATAAAATGAAAGTATTTTCTATATTTACAACACTAATCTGCGCCGGTATAATTTCGGTTGCCTACGCACAGCAATACCCTGAATTTAAAGAAGTGATTTATGAAGAACCGACAGTCAATCACCATCCGCTAGCCCCTCAATCAGCTCAAAAACGTACATATATTGAAGATATGGTATGGCGCAACAAGGTGCGGTGTGGCAGTAACTTAAACGTTAAGTCGTTTGCCTCTTATGATGACGGAGTCTGGACGGGTATTGATGCGGATATGTGCCGAGTGATTGCCCAAGCCGTTCTCGGCGATAATAAAAAAATTGAAATGGTAAATGTTAATCCTAAAGACGCATATAAAATGCTTGATGCCGGCAAAATAGACGTTATGTTAAGCGGTATGACCTATTCCGCCCGTATAGAAACATCGCGTCAGGCCTTGAGTGCCGGTCTAATATACTTTGATCATCAAATGTTAATGGTCGGGGCAGATGAATCTGCAGATTTAGAAAACTTCCGCGGTAAAAAAATCTGCATTTCTACGGATTCGGACTATTTTAAAAACTTTGATGACTATAATATGCGTTACAATCTCGGCATATCTTATTTAACCTTTAATACGCTGGATCAGGCCAAAGAAGCCTTTTTGCTCAAACGTTGCCAAATGATGACCGCCAGCGGTTTAATGCTTAACGGTATTCTTAAAGATTTACCGTCTGCCAAGGCTAAAATATTACCGCTGCAAATATCCATGCAACCTGTCTATGCTTTTGTGCAACGCGATAATCAGGAATTGCGTTTAGCTCTAAAATGGATATTTAACGCCTTATTTTTGGCAGAACAATACGATATTAACGTACAAAATTTAGGATTTTATGCCACCAATGATAATCCGGAAATCCGCAATTTATTAGGAGATGATGAAGACCTATGGACCGATTTAAAAGTCAAACCACATTGGGTAAGAGAAGTTATTTCCACGCTTGGCAACTATGGCGATATTTATGACCGCAACCTTGGCGTCAACTCCGACTATCACCTAAAACGCGGCGAAGGCAAGTTGGTTAAAGACGGAGGTACAATCTGCCCGATTACGTTTATGTAATTTTTTATATTCGGATCCAAACCAAAACCGCCGACATAACCTTATCGGCGGTTTTATAATTTTCTATCCTGCTTTACCTGGCAACCTGTCTCAAAAAATAATAAATTTTGCCGGCCCGTAAAATTTTTTGTGCAACAACCAAAGTATGATTTTATAGCGCAACCGTAGCGGCGTATTTCCGCTTTTGTCCGCCATTATTTTTTGCTCAACCATACCTATATTTTCCGCTATCATA
>CAYOYE010000215.1:0-1890 GCA_964408115.1 uncultured Azospirillaceae bacterium | reverse complement strand
GCACATTCGGAGCTATCAACGGCAATATTTTTGCTGATGAAGTTGATTTTGCTCGTGATTATCTTGATGAAGCTCGCCGTTATTACTGCAACATTGTCGGAAAATACGGGCCGCAAGTACAAGCCGTACTCAAAAAAGCCGCCTCTTTAGAAATAAATATGATTTGCCCGTTGCATGGATTCGTTTGGCGCAAAGACATCTCTTTTTACTTAAATAAATATCAAAAATGGTCAACCTACGAAGCCGAAGAAAAAAATGTAGTTATAGCGTATGGTTCTGTTTACGGCAATACCGCCAATGCTGCCGATATTTTAGCCACCAAATTAGCAGAACGCGGCCTCAAAAACATTAAAGTGTATGATGTTTCCGTAACTCATCCTTCGTATATTATTGCCGAGTGCTTCAAAAATTCGCTTTTGGTTTTTGCCGCTCCAACCTATAACGCCGGCATTTTTGTAAATATGGAAAATCTTTTGCATGATATTATTGCCCACAATTTACAAAACCGCGCCATTGCCCTGATAGATAACGGCAGTTGGGCAGCGCTGGCCAACAAACAAATGAAAGAAGAATTGGCAAAACTGAAGAACTGTACTTTTATTGAACCTAACGTTTCCGTTAAATCGGCGGTTGCGGCTACACAAATTGCCGAACTTGAGTTACTTGCCGATAATATTATAGCAAATTTAGCTTAAAAAATATAAATATATTCCCGACAAACGGCTGTTCGCTTAAAACGGCTGTTTTGTCGGGATTCGCCGACAATTTTAAAATAAATCTCCGTCAACATAAGCGCCTTTATCGGTCAAAACCAGATGAAAAGCGGCACAATTTGCAATATTACTGAAATCAAATCGCAAGTAATTCAATAAACTTGTCATTGTTCCGCCATGAATTGCCACACCCATAACATCATATTTTTCCATACCTAATTTTTCTATTTGCGCCCAAACCCGCTCAAAAGCCTCTTTTTTGCTTTCGCCTTGCGGATAAGCAATATCCCAAACGTCAGGATTATTCCAATTATCTTTAACTGCGGCATATTTTTCTTTGACTTCGGCAATTTTCATTCCCTCGGCTACGCCATAAAAACATTCGCGCAAATCATTTTTTTGCACCACCGCAATTTTTTTAGCGGTTGCCACCACCTGCGCTGTCTGCATTGCCCGTTTTAGCGGACTTGAAAATATCACTTCCAACGGAATATCGGCAAATTTCGTTATCAGGCTTTCCGCTTGCTGCAAACCGTTTTCATTAAGTTCAACATCACAACCCGATCCCTGAATACGTTGTTGCCTATTTAAATCGGTTTCGCCATGCCGAAAAACATACAAATCCTTACGCATCATTTAGTTCTCCTAATTCGGCTATTTCGGCGACATGCCCGTTTACCTTTACTTTGCGCCATTCTTTCACAACTTTACCGTTTTCATCTAAAATAAAAGTAGAACGTTCAATTCCCATATACTTACGACCGTACATTGACTTTTCTTTCCAAACGCCGAAAGCCTCTGCCAACTTATGTTCCGTATCGGCAAGTAGAATAAAATTCAAATTGTGTTTATCCCGAAACTTATGATGACTTTGCAAACTGTCAGGACTAACACCGATAACGGTAAACTTATCACACAGACGAGCCGAATTATCCCGAAAATCACAGGCCTCCTGCGTACAGCCCGATGTATTATCCTTAGGATAAAAATACAACACCACTTTCTGTCCGCCAAAATCTGCCAAACTTAATTCTTTTTCAACACCGTCCACATCAAGCGCTGCCAATTTAATATCCGTCTGCATCATGCTTTCCTCCGTAAACAAACAATAAAAAAAGGAGTTAAGTCAGAACTTAACTCCTTCGTTGTTGGTGGGCGCTGAGAGGTTCGAACTCCC
>CAYOYE010000214.1:0-1894 GCA_964408115.1 uncultured Azospirillaceae bacterium | reverse complement strand
CACCGTCTTTAATTAAGCCGCAAAATATTGAAAAAATACTGAATTTTATTACCTCAAAATGGGCCATAAACAGCAATATTGAAATCTCTTTAGAGGCAAATCCCAACACCAATAACAACACATTATTTCAAGACTTAAAATTAGCCGGAATCAATAGATTATCATTAGGAGTTCAAGCATTAAATGATGATGATTTGCGCTTTTTAGGGCGCACACATACATCTGCCGAGGCGCGTCTATGTTTGGAAATGATTACAAAAATATTCTCTAATCATTCGGCAGATTTAATCTATGCCCTACCCGCCCAAAAATTATCGGTTTGGCAAAATGAATTAACGGAAATTTGCTCTTACGGCCTTAAACATTTGTCGCTCTATCAACTTACTATTGAAGAAGGTACGGTATTTTCACGCAAAAACATAAAAACATTACCGGAAGATAAAGCTGTAGAATTTTATGAATTTACGCACAATTTTTTAGCTCAATACGGCTATGATTTATACGAAGTATCAAATTTTGCGCAAAAAGGCTATGCTTCTAAACATAATCTGACTTATTGGCAAGGTGGAGATTATATCGGTATCGGGGCTTCCGCTCATGGGCGTTTTATGCTGGAAAGAAAACATTATGCCGCCACCTACCCTTGGCAACACACGCCCGTTTCACCTTTGGAGCGCGCCGAAGAACTGATAATAATGGGCTTGCGATTAACTGCCGGAATTAATAAAAAAGATTTTAAGAGGATTTGCGGACTTTCTTTTGCCGAGGTCGTTAATCCGGTAAAATTCAACGAACTGAAGCAAGCCGATATATTGCGGGAAAATGAAACTTTTGTTTATGCTTCACCACGCGGATTTTTGCTGTTGGATTATATAGTCGGCGAGCTGTGTGGTTAGTCGTTAATGCCGTAATTACCGTTCACCAGCAACACCAGAAGTAAAAGAAAAAATATCATAGCAAATCCGGCGCGTACAGAAACGTTATCGGGTATTTTATAATAACGGTTAAGCGTAAAAATAAAAATCGGAGCAATCAGCAATAATGCCGTAACATACCCCGGGTTGGGAGCTACCCTCAACGCCATTGTTTTTGCCGTAATTAAAACCGCACTGAAAACAATAAGATATATTCCGGCTTTTAACATCTTAAATGAAAATATATTATGTATTATAAATGTTAAAGACTTTGATTTTGCCGATTTTATGTAACGATATAAATTGTAGCAGCCGCTAATAAATGTTGAAACCGTCAGATAATAAACAATCGCCTGCCAAACCGAAGCCCCGTCCAACGCTATGTATTTTGTGATAATGCTCATTCCTGCCAGCGACAAAACAGCCGGTAAAACATAACGAGCCACCCGTTTGGAAATATGCGTTCTTATCATTTGCCAATAACAAAAAGTAAAGCCGAACAGCACCAAAATTAACGTAATAAAGATATTGCCCTGCTCTACTAAATGTATAAATTTTTCCGGCGTCAGTAACCACCAGAAAAAAGTTGTGATTAACACCGTAATGGCCATAAAACGAGAGGTTGGCCCTGCCCCGTATTTTGCCGAGGCAAAAAACAGGTGCGAATCATAAATGCCGATTAGATAGCCTTGCAATAAAAGCAAACACCAATAATAAACGTTTTCAGGTATTTCAAAGAAAAATAAAAACGGCATAAACAACAAAGATATACCGAAACCGCGCCATATTCCCAAAATATAACCGTTCATTTTGTAATGCTGGTTAAATAAGGTATATACCGCGGTAAAAAATCCGTAAATCAAACTGTTAATCACCCATAACATATATTATATGTAGGGGCGGAACGATATTTTTCAACGGCTAAATCAGCCTTTATTTTCCATTTCTTCTGCTTTTAACTGAATTTCCAGCCATTGATT
>CAYOYE010000213.1:0-1903 GCA_964408115.1 uncultured Azospirillaceae bacterium | reverse complement strand
CACCAAAAAAGTTACGTTTAAAGATGTGGCAGGAGCGGAAGAATCTAAACAGGAATTGGAAGAAGTTATTGATATTTTAAGGGAACCGGCAAAATTTCAGCGTTTAGGCGGTAAAATACCAAGAGGTGTTTTACTGGTAGGTCCTCCGGGGACAGGTAAAACTCTGTTGGCTAAAGCCGTAGCCGGAGAGGCTAATGTACCGTTTTTCTCTATTTCCGGTTCGGATTTTGTGGAAATGTTTGTCGGTGTCGGTGCGTCAAGGGTACGCGATATGTTTGCCCAAGCCAAAAAAAATGCGCCTTGTCTGCTGTTTATAGATGAAATTGATGCCGTCGGTCGGCATCGCGGCGCCGGATTAGGCGGTGGTAATGATGAGCGTGAACAAACCTTGAACCAGCTTTTGGTAGAAATGGACGGGTTTGATGCTAACGAAAATGTCATTTTGATTGCGGCGACTAACCGTCCGGATGTTTTGGATCCGGCTTTGTTGCGCCCGGGGCGTTTTGATAGGCAGGTAACCGTCAGCAATCCGGATGTTAAAGGACGTGAGGAAATTTTACGGGTTCACGTTCGTAACGTTCCGCTGGCAAAAGATGTTGATTTATCGGTGGTGGCGCGTGGTACTCCCGGATTCTCGGGTGCCGATTTGGCAAATTTGGTAAATGAAGCCGCTTTATTGGCAGCGCGGCGCAACAAGCGTAAAGTTACGGCGCAGGATTTTGATAATGCCAAAGACAAAGTCTTAATGGGTAATGAGCGTAAGTCTATGGCTATGGATGAACAAGAAAAGAAACTTACGGCTTATCACGAGGCCGGACACGCTATCTGTTCTATGCACGTTGCCGAAACCGATCCGATTCATAAGGCGACCATTATTCCAAGAGGGCGTGCTTTAGGTATGGTGCAACAGTTACCGGAAAAAGACCAATATTCATACACAAGGGATAAGATGTTGTCGCGTCTGATAATCTGTATGGGTGGACGGGCCAGTGAGGAAATTAAGTTTGGTTATAACAAAGTTACTTCCGGAGCTTCGTCTGATATTGCGGCAGCCACCAATTTAGCTCGTTCTATGGTAACGGAGTGGGGTATGAGTGATGCGTTAGGGCCGGTTTTGTATGCTGAAAATTCTAACGAAGTATTTTTAGGGCGCGCAGTTACGCAAAATAAAAATATGAGCGAAGAAACAGCCCGTTTGGTAGATGCCGAAATAAAACGGCTGGTTACTGACGCCTATAATGAGGCTCACCGCATCTTAAAAGAAAATGACAATGAGTTGGAGCTGCTTGCTAAAGCATTGATAGAATACGAAACTCTTACCGGTAGTGAAATTAAAGATATTTTAGCCGGTAAGCAACTTGATCGTACCGAACAAACACCGGTAGCACCGGAAAAACAAACCAAAACTTCCGTTCCGGAAGTATAAGAAAATGAGGAAACTATGGATTTTTCAGAATTAGGATTAAGTCAAAAAACAATACACGCAATTAATGAAGCCGGTATTACTGCGCCGACAACCGTTCAGGCAGACGTTATTCCGTCCGTTTTGGCGGGTAAGGATGTTTTTGCCATTGCGCCGGCACGTTGCGGTAAAACCTGTTCTTATGTGTTTCCGCTGATTGAAATTATATCGCGTCACGAAGCACAGAATATATTAATTATAACGGCCGGTTCAAAGCAGTCGGTTGTAGTTTCCGACTGTTTTGCCGTATTTAATAAATATCACGAAATAAATGAGGCTGCTCCGCTTGATTCGGAAGAAGACATAAACAAAGAAGCCAATGTTATTATCGCCTCACCGAGTTTGCTTTTGGATTTGGTAAAAGAAGAAAAAATTGAACTGTCAAAAATTAATATTCTGGTTGTGGATGATATAAATTTGATAAAAAAATATCATCAGTTG
>CAYOYE010000212.1:0-1911 GCA_964408115.1 uncultured Azospirillaceae bacterium | reverse complement strand
ATATTGCCTTGCCGCTTCGTGTACGCGGTATGTCTGAAAAAGAAATTTATAAACGGGTGGTAGAATTATTACATTGGGTGGAACTGCAAAAAAGTATCTATAAAACCTGCGATACCTTGTCAGGTGGTGAAAAACAACGTGTCGCCATTGCGCGTGCCGTAATTAACAGACCGGATATTCTGTTTGCGGATGAGCCGACAGGTAGCGTTGATTGGGAAATCGGATCAAAACTTATGCGTCTGTTTATAGAACTCAACAAGGTGGGGACTACGGTTATTATTGCCACTCACAACGAACAGATTATTTCAAGCTACAATTATCCGCGTGTTGAATTAGCCGGCGGAACAGCTAAACTGTATCCGGCGTTGCAACGTGTGGAATTGCGGGAGAGCAGAAAATGAAAAAAGAACAATTACTGGGCCGTAAAAACGAAATTCCTACCGAAAATGAAGAATCTTCATTATTTATGTATGTTTTTACCTCTATTTACATGTATTTGTTTATAGTGATTTTAGCTATTGTTTTAGCCATTAATTCCATGGTCGGTAACTGGAAAACCGATATTATGGGCGCAATTACGGTACAGATTATTCCGGTAGAAGATGAAAATAAGCGCGTTGATGCCGAAAAAACGCTGGAACAACAAAATAAAGTGTTGCAGTTTATGGAAAATCTTTCGGCGGTAGAAAGCGTAAAAGCTCTGGACAGACCGACATTGGAAAAACTTATGACTCCATGGCTGGGTAATAAAGTAGATATTTCATCATTGCCGATTCCGGTGTTGTTGGATGTTAAGCTAAAGCCGGATGCCGAGCTTAATTATGATGAAGTTACGCGCGGTCTTAAAACAGTTTCTGCCAATGCTTCTATAGATAATCACCGTTTGTGGCTTAACCGTCTGATTAAATTTGCCGCCTCGCTAAAAGCCATAGCTATTTCTATTTTGGCAATGGTTACCGGTATTTGTGCATTTTCCATTTATTATTCGGCCCGTACCAGTTTAGGCATAAATTTTAATACGATAGAAATTTTGCATATAATCGGTGCTCGTGATGATTATATTGCCGGACAATATGCGGCGACTTATGCTAAAATAGGCTTCTTTGCCGGTGTTATAGGCTTGATGGTGGCTGTGCCGAGTATTATACTTGTCGGAAAAATCGGTATTTCTACCGGTAGCGGCTTAATCAACGGTGCCAGCCTTTCCAATGCAGATTGGGTGCTGATTTTGATAACCCCGTTATTTTCATTGCTATATTCAAGAATAACGGCGTATTATACGGTGCGTAAATCACTGGAGAAGTTGTTTTAATGCGAAAAGCGGTCTTTTGTTTGTTTATTGGTGTTTTTGTTGCGTGGTGCGGCGGATTTTTTCTGTTTGCCAGACATATAAATTCGTATGATGTAGACACCGTAACAAAAACCGATGCCATAATCGTTTTGACCGGCGGTAAAAATCGTATTTCGGAGGGAATACGGTTGTTAAACAACAATATGGCAGATACTTTGTTTATATCCGGCGTTCCGGAAGATATATCGGTTGCCGAAATTGAAGACAAGGCTCAGGTTTACGCTAATGACGAAAATAAAATTGTTTTGGGCCGAAAAGCAACCAATACAATAGAAAATGCCAGCGAAACTATTGAGTGGATTGAACAAAATGATATAAAATCCATACGTTTGGTAACGTCAAATTATCATATCCCACGCAGTTTACAGGAATTTATAGCCTATAACACTTTCGGTCAAAACGTTAAGGTGGTGTTAAATCCGATTTACTCACCGAACGTTAGTATAAAATGGTGGAAAAATCGGGGAACATTAAAACTTTTAATAACCGAATATAATAAGTTTTTGTTTGTTTATATATGTCGGCGTTTTCAAAAATTATAGGGAGGCTTACAATGCTGT
>CAYOYE010000211.1:0-1911 GCA_964408115.1 uncultured Azospirillaceae bacterium | reverse complement strand
AAAACTTGACATTTATGTTTTGCTATATACACTCACGCCTATATATAAGATGAGGAGAAAAGAGTTTATGAAATATGCTTTTGTATTTCCGGGACAAGGATCTCAATTTGTGGGAATGGGCAAAGAGTTAGCCGAAAATTTCAGTTCGGCAAAAGAGGTCTTTCAAGAGGTTAATGATGCACTGGGTGCAGATTTATATAAGATAATGACCGAAGGGCCGGAAAATGAGTTGACTATGACCGCTAATACCCAACCGGCATTAATGGCTTTTTCTATGGCGGTAGTGCGGGTATTGGAAAAAGATTTCGGAATTAACCTGCGCGAAAAGGCCGCTTTTGTTGCCGGTCACTCGCTGGGGGAATATTCGGCTGCTTGTACTGCCGGTGTATTTTCACTTTCGGATACGGCTAAACTATTACGTCTGCGCGGCGAAGCCATGCAAAACGCCGTACCTTACGGTGTGGGCGGAATGGCCGCCGTATTGGGCTTGTCGTTTGAAGATGTCGGTGCTTTGGTTGAGGCTTGTTGCAACGGGCGTGATATTTGCGTGGCGGCTAATGACAATTCGGAAGGGCAGGTTGTGTTATCAGGCACAATAAATGCAATTGATAAGGCCGTAGAAATTGCAGCGGAGTTTGGAGCCAAAAAGTGCATCAAACTGGCTGTCAGCGCACCGTTCCATAGTCCGTTTATGGCTCCGGCGGCAGATGCAATGGCACGCGCATTTATGGAAGTTGAGGCAAAAGATGCCGATATTCCGTTGATTGCTAATGTGTTGGCAACGCCGATTACGGAACACAGAGAGATTATAAAGCGTCTGATAGAACAGGTTACGGGAACTGTCAGATGGCGGGAAACAATGTATTATTTGAAAGAACAAAATGTTACGGATTTGGTGGAATTGGGCGCCGGTCGGGTGCTTTCCGGTATAGCCAAGCGCAGTAATAAAGAAATGAATTCAATTTCCGTCGGTTCGGTTGAAGAAATTGAAGATCTGGCGAAAAATTTATAAACGAAAGGAAAAAATATGTTTAGATTAGATGGTAAAGTTGCTTTGATTACCGGTGCTGCCGGCGGTTTGGGTCATAAAATTGCACACACTTTGCACGAACAGGGAGCTATTTTGGCCCTGACGGATATGAATGCGGAAAGACTTGAGGCATTAAAGGCTGAATTAGGCGGTAATGCCGAATGTTTTGTTGCTAATCTTACAGATGCCGAAGCAGTTAAAAATTTGGTTAGCGAAGTTGAAGAAAAAATGGGCAGAATTGATATTTTGGTAAATAATGCCGGTTTAACCCGCGATAATTTATTTATAAGAATGAGTGATGAAGATTGGCAGCTGGTTTTGGATGTAAACCTTTCTGCCGGTTTCAAATTGGCAAAAGCTGCAGTTCGCGGTATGATGAAACGCCGTTTCGGGCGGATTATCGGTATTGCTTCCGTAGTAGGAGTTATGGGTAATGCCGGTCAGGCAAACTACTCCGCTTCTAAAGCCGGTATGATTGCCATGAATAAATGTTTGGCACAAGAAGTAGGCTCACGCGGTATTACCGTTAATTCTATCGCTCCGGGCTTTATCAGAACTCCGATGACCGATGTTTTGGCTGATGATGTAAAAGCTGCTTTGTTGGCAAAGATTCCGGAAGCAAAATTGGGTGAAGCTCAAGATATTGCTAATGTTGTAGCCTTCTTGGCTTCGGACGAAGCGCAATATATTACCGGTCAGACAATTCATGTAAACGGTGGTATGGCTATGATTTAAGCCGATAATTCGGTTGGTTATGAAAACGTGCCTGATATTAAAGGCACGTTTTTTTGTTGCTTGACTTTGAACGATAAAACGCCTACAAAAATGTTATGAATAAAAGTAAAAAATATAAAGTTGCCATAATCGGCGGTGGACCTGCC
>CAYOYE010000210.1:0-1912 GCA_964408115.1 uncultured Azospirillaceae bacterium | reverse complement strand
TTATTAACAGTGTTTTTATTAGCGGCTTGTTCCTCTTGGAATAAAGGAGAAGGTCAGGTCATATACCATTGGGAACGGGAAAAGACCGGTGTTGCAAAATTTTCCCGCGATCATTCGGAGTGTCTGAAAAAAGCCGAAGGCTGGTTTCATTGGCCGGATTTTTCAAGTTGGCTTTATTCGGAAGAATATCGCTACAATATCGTGGTAGATTGGCATAAAGATAAAGGTATATGGGCAAGCTATGTTCCATATCAGGGAGCTTCCCCTTTGTTGGTAAATTCTATTCGTGATTCGGCAGATTCAGACCCGAAAGAATACCGACTGTGTATGGAAGAAAAAGGTTATTGGCATCGCACATACGATATTCCGACCGTAACAAACGTCTTTGTATATAAGCCGCAAAAGGCAACCGATCGCGTTCCGTTAGAAGAATATTACCGCTAATATCCGCCGCCGCTTGCCTTATAGTAGGCTATAACGTTTTGAAAAATACGCCCCTTGCTGTCAATGTAATTATCTTGAGCCGCAAGAAGGTTTTGTTCGGCCGTCAACAATTCGGAAAATTCCGTAATTCCGCTGTTATAGCGTTCCTGCGTCTGCTTAACAACCTCCGACATATCATTGAGGGCCTTGCCATATCGCCGATTGGCGGCAATTTCCGTTAGGTATGCCGTCATTGCGTTTTTCAGCTCACTTACGGCATTTAAGACTGTCTGTTTATATTGCTGTAAGGCTTCTTCTTTAACATATTTTTGGGCTTTGACATTGTCGGCTAAACTATTCCAATCTAATAACGGCAGAGAAAGTATCGGTTTATAGCTGTAAGTTTTGCTATGCGGCGTAAATAAATGTGAGCCGCCTTTGGCCGCGAATCCCCAAAGTGCCGTAATATTAACATTCGGATACAACTCTGCCACATATTTTCCGACCAGCGCATTTTGGGCTATCAGGTTTTGTTCGGCAGCGGCGACATCAGGTCGCTTTCTAATTATATCGGCAGGCAATTTATACGGCATGGCTTCATCGTATTTATAGTTATATCTAAACAGCGGTGATTGACCGTTTTGTTTTATTTCTGACGGCAAAACCCCGATTAGCGTAGCCAGCGCATTTTTGTATGAACTTATTTGATTTTCCAAAGACGGTATTTGCGAACCGGTTGTTTCTACCAGATAACCGGCCTGTTTATAGGCAATATTATCTGTCAGACCTTCGGTATATTTTCGGCTTACCGTAGCAAATATGTTTTTCTGCAGAGCCAAATTTTGTTTGGCTATGCGCAATTTTTCCTCCCCGACAAGCAGGTTCACATAGTCTGCCGCAACTTCGGCAATGATTGTTGTTTCCATATTTTTAAGCGTATATTCGGCTGCCTTAACTTTGGCTGTGTCCGCCTCGTCCTGCCGGCGTCCCTTTCCCCATAAATCAAGTTCCCAAGAGGCATCAAAACCAGCGGTGTAATATTGATAGTCTAACGCCGTACCGATATTTTTACTGTTCTTTTCATAATTATAACCGGTATCAGCGTTTATCATTGGTAAAAACTGCACGCTATCCGCTTTAAGTATGGCTCGGGCTTGATGCAGCCTTGCTTTAGCGGTGGCTATATCGGTATTATTTTGTAATGCTTTTTCTATCAGCATATTTAAATTAGAATCGCGTAACTGCGTGTACCACTTTGGTGATACGGTGTACGATTCTTGTAAATTAAGTTCTTTTTTAATAACCGCATCCGAGTAAAAATCCGGCTTATTATAATCAGGTCCTACCGTACAGGATAAGCACAACAAACTACCGGTAGTCATTAAAATTATCTTACGCATTTTTTCCTCCCTTTTCCGTAGCCGGCGACTTAATAGAACCGGAAAAGCGTTCTTTAACCGTTTCAAAAAAAGCAAACAGCGACGGAACA
>CAYOYE010000209.1:0-1929 GCA_964408115.1 uncultured Azospirillaceae bacterium | reverse complement strand
CGAACAATGAGAGATCCATGACCGGCAAGTTTTGCCGAAACGGTATTAATGGCAGTCTGAATTTCCGGATTGTTCATAATTTCGGCTATTTTTTCTTTGCTGCCGTATCGTAGGTTATGGGTTTGGTTTGGAAATGGCGTGAATAACGGAAAAATTTCGCTGGTCTTTTTACCGATTTCTGCGATACCGCCACAAATTACCAGAGCGGTTAATAAAGCATCACCGGTACGGGTATAGTCGGATAAAACCATGTGTCCGGATTCTTCTCCACCGATATTTGCTCCGGTTTTGCGCATTTCTTCAATAACGTAGCGTTCGCCGACAGCCGAGGTGTGATAAGCAAGTCCGAGCGAAGTAATATACTTACCTAAACCCAAATTAGAGTAAATAGTGGCAACAACGGTGTTTCCCTTTAGTTTGGCGTGGCGTTGAAAATAGGCAGCCAAAAAGGCAATTATCTGATCACCGTCAAGACGTTTTCCTTGTTCATCGCAAATGATAATGCGGTCGCCGTCTCCGTCAACGGCAACACCAATGTCGCAGTTTTGTGCAACAACGGTATCTGACAGCAGTTGCGTATGTTGCGAGCCGCAATCCTGATTAATGTTGTAGCCGTTTGGGGCGTCTGCCAAATTTATTACCGTTGCTCCTAGAGATTTTAATACCGGTACGGCAATGCCGGAGAAAGCCCCGTTTGCGGAATCAAAGGCTATTTTTAGATTTTTGAGCGAATCCGCAGGTAATATTTCGGCTGCTTTTTGCAAATAGTGAGATAAAGCGGTATTAAGATTTTCTACTTTGCCGATATTTTCCGGAGAATAGTCGTTCAATGTTTTGTTGCTTAAAAGAGTTTCCAGTTCGGCAGTTTGCGAATCCGAAAATTTATCTCCCGAGGCGGCTATCAATTTTAATCCGTTATCGCGATAAGGATTGTGCGAAGCCGTTATCATAATGCTCATATCTACCTTTAGGAACGGTGTAACGGTGGTGCAGAACGGAGTCGGAACAACACCGAGGTTGATAACGTCTATGCCTTGAGAGGTAAAGCCGGCACATAAGGCGCTGAATAACATATCGCCGGAAATACGGGTATCACGAGCGATGGCAACTTTTTTGAAGCGGGTGCAAAAGTTACGGCTTAAAACAAGTGCCAAATGAGTGCAAAAGTCAATATTGAGAGGGTAAGTGTTGGCTATGCCTCTGATACCGTCAGTTCCGAAGAGTTTGTCAGACATATTTTTGTTCCTTTAAGCTAAAAAAGCCGCTTTTAGCGAGCGGCTTTTGTTTTGAGTTTGTTCTATTTTTAGAAAACGTAGCGTAAACCACCGTAAATTTCGTGGGCCTTAATATCGGCATGACGGATACTACCCATATCATAAAAACGATAACCGGCATCAACATTGAAACGGTTGGTAACTTTTATGCTCAAGCCACCGCCGACAGACCAGGTAAAGCGCATAGGATCATAGTTTCCGTTTGTAGTATGGCTTTCGGAATGGGCAGGGCTGGAGAAATTTTCGGTGTACTTTAATTTTGTCAGACCGATACCGGCACTAATGTATGGTGTAAACCAGTTATACGGAGCCAAATCAATGTAGCCGTTTAACATAGTGGAATAGCTTTTGAAAGTTGCCGTATTTTTACCGTCTGTACCAATTGTTTCGGTATTTTCGTTTTTATCACGCCATACATATTCAATTTCCGTACGGAAGTAATTGTATCGGTAACCTAAAGCAGCACTCAGCATTAATTTATTAGAATCTAATCCGTCTGTGTTTAAAGAACCGGATTTAGAATATTTGTGTTCAACTACACCGCCACGACCGGCTAAATATAAACCGTTGCAATCTGCGGCAGCTTCTGAAATAACACCCGTTAACAATAGGGCTAAAGTTGAAGTAGACAATAGTAATTTCTTCATAGTAACAC
>CAYOYE010000208.1:0-1946 GCA_964408115.1 uncultured Azospirillaceae bacterium | reverse complement strand
AATATAAACGAAAAAACTGCTAAATTGCAACAGTTATTATGTGAGTTAAAATTGGAACAAAGGCATCTTAATACCGATATACATCAATTATTACGTCAGGGGAAAACAATAGACTTTTCTAAAGCCAGACAGCTAAATGCCATGAAGGTCGGAGTTACCGACAAAATTCATAAAGTTGAGGCCAGTATTAACCCTAACATTATAGCCTAGGCTAAATTTATATAAAAGCGGATTTTTTACTTGCAATGTGAAAAATCGTATGCTAAATAAGTGCAAACAATATATTAACGAATTTATTTATGGAAAGAGGTGATTTAGGTGGTACAAGTTACAGTTATCGGAAATGACGTTAACCAATCTCTGAAGATTTTGAAAAAGAAAATGCAAAGAGAAGGTACTTTCCGCGAGATGAAATTGCGCCGCTGCCACGAGAAAAATTCTGAAAAGAAAGCTCGTCGCAAAGCCGAAGCTATCCGGCGCGCTCGTAAACAGATGCGCAAGCGTTTGGATACCGAAGGTTTCTAAAAAGATTCAAATTAAAATCCCCACCTGTGATAGAGTGGGGATTTTTGTTTTGTTGTTTGGAGAAAATATAAAGATGAAACGTTTTTTTAAATTACTTTTATGCTTGGGGTTATTGAGCGGTTGTGCCGATAATACGGACAGGCTTGCCGGAAAAAATTTTGTTATGAATAATGATGCACCAATAGAGATAACTCTGGAATTTTCCGCTGACGGAAGATATAGCGGGCAGGTGGTAAATCGCTATTTTGGAACATATAAAACAGACGGCGATAAATTGGAGTTTGCTGTCGGTGGTGCTACTATGATGATGGGATCTGCCGAAGAAATGAATGCGGAAAGTGCTTATTTTGCTTTGTTACCTCAGATTCGCTCTTTTAATTTGCAGGGCAAAAAACTGACTATGCAAACTGCGGACGGGCAAAAGCTGGAGTTTGAACAGCAGGAAAACTAATTATATATCTTGCAAAATCCGCCATAATCGTTTATAACGAGCCAACTGACAAATTTATTAATGTGGAGTTTAAGATGGGGTTTAATTGTGGAATAGTCGGGCTGCCGAATGTCGGAAAATCTACGCTTTTTAATGCTTTAACTCAAACAATTGCCGCACAGGCGGCAAATTTTCCGTTCTGCACGATAGAACCGAATACCGGTCGGGTAGCAGTGCCTGATAAAAGGTTAGACAAGCTGGTTGAAATGGTACAACCTAAAAATGTTGTCCCGACCCAGCTGGAATTTGTGGATATTGCCGGATTGGTAAAAGGCGCATCCAAGGGTGAGGGATTAGGCAATCAGTTTTTGGCAAATATTCGGGAAACAGACGCGATAATTCATGTTTTACGTTGTTTTGAAAATGATAACATTACGCATGTTGAAGGCTCGGTAGATCCTGTTCGGGATGCCGAAATTGTCAAAACGGAATTGATGATTGCCGATTTGGAATCTTTGCAAAAAAGAATTGAACAACTGCGTAAAAAAGCTAAAGCCGGCGATAAAGAAGCTGCCGTAAGCGTACGGGTTATTGAACCGATAATTGCTGCGTTGCAGACAGGTAAGCCTGCCATTACCGCCGCGCCTGATGAGGCAGATAAAGAAGCGGCTAAATGCTATAAAATGCTACAACTGCTGACGGCAAAACCGGTATTGTACGTTTGTAATGTGGATGAAGATTCGGCAGCAAGCGGTAATGAATTTTCGGCTGCCGTACAAAAAATTGCAGAAGCCGAGGGGGCGCAGACAGTTATTATTTCGGCTGAAATAGAGTCGGAAGTAGCACAGCTGGAAACTGCCGAAGAAAAACAGGAATTTTTGGCAGCGCTCGGATTGGAAGAAACCGGTTTAGCCAAGATTATTCACGCCGGATATAATCTTTTGGGATTGCAAACGTATTTTACGGCAGGACCGAAAGAAGTTAGAGCCTG
>CAYOYE010000207.1:0-1961 GCA_964408115.1 uncultured Azospirillaceae bacterium | reverse complement strand
TACAAGACCTGTTTTAGAAATTAATTTAGAAAATTTAGCCGACAACTATAAATTGTTGCAAAAAATTGTGGCGCCGGCAGAAGCTGCTGCCGTTGTTAAGGACAATGCTTACGGGTTGGGTGCAGATATTGTTGCCGAAACCTTATATCGTATCGGTTGCCGCCATTTTTGGGTGGCACACGCAATAGAGGGTGAAAAAATTGCACCGTTAGTTCCGGATGCCAAAATTTATGTGTTGCAAGGAGTTGGTGAAGATAGTCTGGATTTGTTTAAGAAATACGGTTTTGTACCGGTAATAAGCTCGCCGGAAATGTTGCGTTATTGGCAAAAAAACGGCAGAGCAGATATAAAACCGGTTATTCATATTGAAACAGGCTTAAATCGTTTGGGGTTTAGAGCAAAGGATTTGGCCGAATTAAGCGCAGAAGATCGGAAGATGTTTGGTATGGTTATGAGCCATTTGGCTTGTGCCGATGAAAAAGATCACTTTATGAACAAACACCAGCTGGATACGTTTTATGAACTGAAAAACCGCTATTTTCCCGATATAGCCGGTTCATTGTCTGCTTCAGACGGAGCTTTTCTCGGCGCGGATTTTTGCTGCGATATGGTGCGTCTGGGGGCCGCTATGTACGGCATAAATACTGCACCTTATCGGCTTAATCAGATGAAAAACATTCTTACCGTTAAAGCACCGGTTTTGCAGGTAACCGATTTACCGAAAGGTGAATTTGTCGGGTATTCCGCAACATATCGTGCTACGACCGAGCGTAAAATTGCCATTATATCCATTGGCTACGGGGATGGTGTACCGCGTTCGCTTTCCAACACAGGCCGCGTTTTGTTTGTTTCCGGCGGTAAATGGAGTGAAGCTCGGATTATCGGACGTGTATCTATGGATAATGTTATTTGCGATATAACAAATGCCGGCAGAATCGGAGTCGGCGACTGGGGTTATGTTGTTTGTGATGAATATACATTAGACGATATAGCCAGAGATGCCGGTACAATAAGCTACGAAATACTCTCTCGTTTGGGGAAAAATCCGCGTTTTGTAAAAAAAATAAAAAAAATTGCCTGAAATTTGTATAAAATTGTGTATTTTTTGTTTAATTGTATTTTGTTTTACAAAAATATATGTTATACACAGGCATACTTGTTTTAATCTAGTTTTTAGGAAGGAAGAGATGAAGACTATTACTCGCATCAGCATAACTGAAGCTATTTATGAAGAAATCGGATTATCGCGTAAGGAGTCAGGCGATATTCTGGATATGGTAATTGAAGAAATTAAGTCGGAACTGGTAGACGGTAAAGACGTTAAAATTTCTTCATTCGGGACTTTCGGATTGAGAAAGAAAAATGCGCGTGTCGGACGCAACCCGAAGACCGGCAAGGAAGCGGAAATTACTCCGCGTACGGTTATTTCGTTTAAGCCGTCTCAGATTTTACGAAAGGCCGTAAATTAGGACAACAAATTTTGTATCGGGTTAAATTATGGTGGTCAATAAGTCAAAATCAGCGTTTAGAACTATTGCCGAGGTTGCCGAAGATTTGGGTGTAGCTACCCATGTTTTGCGCTTCTGGGAAACAAAATTTAACCAGATAAAACCAATGAAAGCCAGCGGCGGACGGCGTTATTATCGTCCGGATGATGTGGAAATACTGAAACTTATAAAAAGTTTATTGTATGATAATCGTTACACTATAGAAGGAGCACAGCTCCTGATTAAAGAACGCGGGCTGAAAAATCTGCTTGGAAATGAAGAAATCCAAAAAGATTTTTTTGAAGATACTTATGAATGTGCAAATACGGTTGGTGACGGCGTAACTTCCGCACCGACCGTTGCCGTCTTGACCGAAGATGCAATAAACGGTATAAACGAAGCGGTAAGCGAATTAAAAGCCTTACGCCAACGTCTTAAAAATTTATAATCTGCAATAGCTGTTCCGTTTTTAGC
>CAYOYE010000206.1:0-1979 GCA_964408115.1 uncultured Azospirillaceae bacterium | reverse complement strand
CAGTTTGTTGAATGTCTTCACCAACTCCGGATCCACATCCTCCATACTCTTCGGTCCCTCCTTCTTCTTTGGAGCGGCATAGTATGAGATGGCCTGGTAGTCAATCACCGGAAGAATTTGCTGCATATTTTGCCAACTCTAATGAGTGGATAGAAGACGGTAAGTCAGGTAAAGTAGCGTTTGTACGCGGTAAATGGTGCGGAGATACGGCAACCGAAGAAATCTTAAAATCCATGAAGATAACCATTCGTTGTTTACCGTTTGACCAAAGCGGCACTACCGGAAAATGTTTATTGACCGGTAAAGATGCAACCATGGACGTTATTTACGCCCGCTCCTACTAACTTAACAAAGGAAGCTGAAATGTCTAAAAATACTTGTTTTTTGATTTTTATTGTGGCTTTGGTAACGATTATGGCGTCCTTTATCTTTAATTTTGCGCCGATTACTTCTCCGGTTTCGGAAGTATTCGGTGCAATGCGCCATATTTATACGGCTTTGGCTGCCCTACTTATAGCATTGATACTCATCAAGCAAAAACATTATTGGCTGTTAGTATTAGGATGTGCCGTTGTTGCTGCCGTCTTAATACAACTGTTTGTAATCGGTGGAAGTTTATTAAGTCTGATGCTGTTATATCGTCTGGCAGCTATTGTGATTTATGCCTATTTGGTTGTACTCATCCGCTATATGTTATAAAAATGTTTAATACTGTTGTTTAATAAAATAAGATAATATGCAGATTTGCTTGGAGATTTTATGATGTGGCTGCCGTTTTTCGGTTATACAAGAAAACCTTTCGCCGAAGATTTTTTGCCTCTACAGGACGGGCATAAAATTTATTACCGTCAATACGGTAATCCTGACGGTATTCCGGTATTATCGTTTCATGGCGGCCCCGGTGGATCTTCCCGACCCAAATATGCCGAACTGTTTTCGGCGGCAAAATACCGCTTTATTCAGTTTGATCAACGCGGTTGCGGAAACTCAAAGGCTGATGACGTTTTTTACAAAAACGATACGTCATACCTTTTGCAAGATGCAGCCCGCCTTTTGGAATATCTGCATATTACAACACCGATTATCGTACATGGCTGTTCGTGGGGTTCTACGTTAGCTCTGCTTTTTGCCGAACTTTTTCCGCAAAAAGTAAGCCATATCATTGTGTCATCGGTGTTTTTGGCTCGTCCGTACGATACTGACTGGGTAAGCAAAGAAAGTGAGCGGTTTTATCCGGATATATGGAATATTATGCGCGAAAAAGTCCGTAAAACCGACATTTATCCTGTATATCGCAAGCTGTTATTTTCCAACAAAGAAAATGATAATTTGAAGGCCTTGAAATATTTAGCTTCTTACGAATATATGTTAGGCAGTCTTAATCCGAAATTTAGTAATCTGCAAACGGTTGATGCCGGATTTTTGCAGGCTGCCCGCATTGCTTTTTATTATGAAGAACATAAATATTTTATGTCACCAAAGCAAATAATAAGCAACATTGAAAGTATCAAACATATCCCTACCCTAATTGTCCATAACAGAATGGATTTTTGCTGTCCGCTTAAACAAGCATGGGACTTACATCAGACGTTAAGCTCATCTAAACTTATAATTAATGCCGGATACGGACACACCTCGCCGCAACTTCATAAAAGAACAAAAAAAGAAATAAAAGAATTTTTAGGTTAATAAATTAATATGTACTACAGTCTGTTTGAAATTTTTGCCATAGGCATAGGACCGTCAAGTTCACATACGGTTGGTCCGATGAAAGCCGCCAAACGATTTGCCGATAATGTTATAAAACAAGGTAATATAGATAATGTTTCGTCAATTAAAACCGTATTATACGGCTCGCTTGCCTTAACCGGTGTCGGGCATGGCACTATTAACGCCGTTATCTACGGGCTTATGGGACTTAATGCCGAAGATATAACGCCGCAATCAGATTATATTTCCGCCGTAAAGGAAAATAATCG
>CAYOYE010000205.1:0-1986 GCA_964408115.1 uncultured Azospirillaceae bacterium | reverse complement strand
CGGACAAACGCTTAAAATGTCGCAAGGTAAGGCTAATCCGGCTATAGTAAATAAACTTGTTCGTGAAAAATTGGAAAATTAAATATGCTACTTGAATCATTAAACAGTTCGGAAAGACATATATCTCCTTTACAAAATGATCCGCGGGGGCGTTTTTCGCGTAAAGGAAAAAGACATACGGATGAAGATGAAGAAAACAAAGACCCCTACGGCTATTTGTTAGGCTCAACGTTTATTGCGCTGTTGTTAATGACGGATTTGCTGTTGTTCGTCGGTTTTGGAGATGTGGAATCTTTCCGCTGTTGGCTGTTGCCTAACGGTTCGGTTTTAATGTTAATGCTTTTGTCTGTATTATTCTCTTGTATCGTAAACTTACCCAGCATCAAATATCCGAAACTTACGCCGTCATTGGTGGCTGTTTTTTCATTTTGGTTTGTGTTTGCAATTTCTAAACAGTTCGGCTTTTTATCCGGCACTATGATGCTGGGGGCAAGTGATGTACCGATATATATTTTTGTCGGACTGCTTTTTGCCGGCATTATGGCTGTTATTTTTGCCGATGAAAGAATTATCGGTAAACTATTGGCATTAGTAGCTGCGGCAATTGTCTTTATTGATGCTTATACATCTTTCCCCGGGAAAAATGATGATATCAAATTTAAGGAAACTTATAATCAAATAGCACAATCGCAAGATTCCGACAGTCGCTTTATTTATTTAATGTTTCCTAATTTGTCGTCTTATCAATATTTAACACAGGCTTCTGATGAATATAGCAAGAAAACAAAACGGATTATGCTGGGATTTTATCAGAAAAACAATTTTACTTATTATCCGAAAGCATTTTTGGCAGAGAACGGATTTTTCGGAAATTCCGTTTTAGGTTTTAATCCAAGCAGTAAAAATGACAGTACCGAATTGGTAACAGATACGAACAGTTTTCCGGATTATTGGCTATATACGGTTTTGCGCAACGAACATGTCTTTCTGAAAGAAAATGAATTGTACGATTATTTTCAAAAGAAAGGCTTCCAGATTTCGGCGTATAAATCGCGTAGATTTGATATATGCCAAAAAAATCATGGATATAATGTGCAACGTTGCATCGAAAAAAATATTGAAAAAACGGATATATATGGTCAAAATATGACACTTGCCGCCAATTCCAATGAATTATTGATTGAGTGGCTGGACAGTATGCGAATAGTAAAAAATACGTCATCTTTGTTTGATACAATACGTTTATTAACTCCCGGATATGAAAGTCCGCTTGTCGGCAGAAACTACAATAATCCTTATGTTCTAAATTCTATCAACACATTTGATGTTATGTTTGACGATATTAAAAATGACAGCGGCAAACAAGCCTATTTTGCTTTTTTAGATATACCTTCGGATATGTATATTTATGATGAATATTGTCGCATTAAACCGCGTGAACAATGGATTTCCATAAACGAGCTGCCATGGAACAGAAGTAATAATACGGTAGCAAGAAGACGGGCATATATGCAACAGACACAGTGTTTGTTCGGCAAAATGCAGCAGTTTGTAAATAAGTTACGCAAAAACGGTTTATTAGATAATACGACACTTGTTATTCAAAGTACTTCGGGCGTAAATGATTTTAAAAACGGGCGTGAAGATAATTATATCAACGAATTTATCAATAATCGTTTGTCCAACATAGCAATATATAAAGCTGAAAATACCAAAAAACAGCCGATAGACTGGACATTTTGTTCTACAAATAACATAATTTCCGATTATATTTACGGTACAAAGAAATGCACTGAATTAAAGTTTTACGGAATGCACGAGAGCGCATATCGTAAAATAAATCGTAAAATTGAAGATCTGTCGCACTCTATATTGCGTGACTATACAAATGAATTTGGTAATTTTTATGATGAATGGTTGAAAATAAATCCTGATGAAAACGAAATAACGGTAAACGAAGAAGTATCTGACGATATATTTGCCGAA
>CAYOYE010000204.1:0-1993 GCA_964408115.1 uncultured Azospirillaceae bacterium | reverse complement strand
GTAATAAACACTTTGGCTCTATAAAGCATAAACAAAGTTAATAAATAACACATTGAATATACTTAATATTTTAGAGATATAAACAAATTGTTTAGTTAAAAGTGAAAATAATGCTTGTCAAACAATATAAAATTGTGCTAACAAGGTGGTACAGGCGATTTCGTCTGAAAATTTGTTTTTAATTTTATGAGGTTACATTAAATGACTGATACCGCAGATCGCGTTAAGAAGATTGTTGCTAAACATTTAGGTGTTGATGAAGCTAAAGTTGTTGAAACAGCTAGCTTTATTGATGATTTAGGTGCTGATAGCCTGGATACAGTTGAGTTGGTTATGGCTTTTGAAGAAGAGTTCGGATGTGAGATTCCTGACAAAGCTGCTGAAAAGATTTTGACTGTGAAAGATGCTATTGACTATCTTTCTAAGAATGCGTAAGTCGTAAGGCTTTGTTTGATTAAACTCGCTCTAGTTACATTATAGCGAGTTTTTTTAATAAAAATAAAGAGGTTTTATATATGAGAAGAGTTGTAGTTACAGGATTAGGAGTGGTTTCGCCGTTGGGACGCGGAGTAGATTATAACTGGGAAAGTCTGTTGGCAGGAAAGTCCGGTATTCGCAGAATACAAAATATAGATTTGAAGGATATTCCAGTACTTATAGCCGGTCAAGTTCCTTTTGGCGAGGGCGAACACGAATTTAACCCTGATACGGTAATGGCCCCTAAAGATCAGAAAAAAGCCGACAAATTTATTTTGTTTGGTGTCGCGGCCGCTAATGATGCCCTGCAAGATGCTCGGTATGAACCGAAAGATTTAAGTGAAGAAGAACAGTGTCGTGCCGGTGTTATGATGGGATCCGGTATTGGCGGCTTGTCTAATATCTATGACAATTCCGTATCGTTTAATGAAGTCGGAATTAAGCGCATTTCACCGTTTTTTATTCCGTCATGTCTGATTAATCTGATTTCGGGTACGGTTTCCATTGATCACGCTTTACGCGGACCGAATCACGCGTGCGTAACGGCTTGTTCAACAGGTACACACGCCATTGGTGATGCTACTCGCATTATCGCTATGGGGGATGCCGACGTTATGGTCGCCGGTGGTGCGGAATCTGCCGTAAATGTTCTCGGTTTAGCCGGATTTGCCAGAATGCACGCCGTAACTACCGCCTTTAATGATGAACCGGAAAAGGCTTCCCGCCCTTGGGATAAAAACCGTAGCGGTTTCGTTATGGGCGAGGGTGCAGGTGCCGTTGTTTTGGAAGAATTGGAACATGCCAAAGCTCGCGGAGCCCATATTTATGCCGAAGTTGTCGGTTATGGTATGAGTGGTGATGCACACCATATTACAGCCCCGTCTCCGGATGGTGACGGAGCATATCGCGCTATGCAAATGGCAGTTAAGCACGCACACGAACATGGTGTAGAACTGGAAGATATTAACTATGTTAATGCGCATGGTACGTCAACTCCGTTAGGTGATGTCGGTGAGGCTCAGGCCGTTCGCCGCCTGTTTGGCGATAAGTTGTCGTATATGTCAATGTCATCAACTAAATCGTCTATCGGGCATTTACTCGGAGCTGCCGGCGCAGTTGAGGCCGTTTATACAATTAAGGCATTGCAAACTCAAACCTGCCCGCCGACTTTGAATTTGGAAGAACCGGATGATGAAGTTAAGGATATGGATTTAGTTCCGTTGCAGCCGAAAAAGAAAGTTATTAAGGCCGCTATGTCAAATTCCTTTGGTTTTGGCGGTACTAACTCATCGTTAATTTTCAAAAAATATGAAGATTAGGTGAGAAAGATATTATGAAAAAGCTGTTGTTTACGGTTATATTTATAGGCGTAACAGCAGCTTTTTTGTTTATATGTTTGTTTGTCCGAAAGTATATAGATACTCCGTATGCCGGCGGTAAGCCGATAATCATTCAAATAAAAAAAGGTGAGACACTGCCGAAAATAGCCCAAACGCTGGCCGAAAATAATCTGGTG
>CAYOYE010000203.1:0-2002 GCA_964408115.1 uncultured Azospirillaceae bacterium | reverse complement strand
ATTTTTCAAAAAAATAACTGTATATATATGCGAATTAATTTTGCAAAAACATTATTTTAGGAGAAACAAATGAAAATAGGTATTATTGGAGCAGGTTCCGTTGGCAGCGCTACGGCTTTTTCTTTGATGATGACCGGAGTTGCCCATAAAGTTGTATTGATTGATATGAACGAAAAAAAGGCAGTTGCCGAAGCAATGGATATTGCGCATGCCGCTCCGTTTTCCAATGCCGGAAAAATTAAAGCCGGTACATATAAAGATTTGGAAGGGTGTGAAATTGTTATTGTTACTGCCGGTGCAAATCAAAAACCGGGAGAAACGCGTATAGACCTTTTGGGACGTAATGCCAAAATTTTTGAAAGTATAATTCCGCAGGTTGCCCAATATGCACCGGATTCTATTTTATTGATTACGGCAAATCCGGCAGATATTATGACGGAAGTAGCACTTAAACTTTCCGGTTTTCCTAAAGAACGCGTTATCGGAAGCGGTACGGTTTTGGATACGGCTCGTTTCCGCACTCTGCTCGGCTTTTATTTAGGGGTTTCTACTAAATCGGTACATGCTGATGTTATCGGTGAACATGGCGATAGTGAAGTTTTGATTTGGTCAAATGCCGAAGCCGGAACTCTGTCATTAGAGGAATATGCCGCCAGCGTTTCTAAACCGTTGGATGAAGTTAAGAAAAATGAAATCAATGACGGCGTTGTTAATGCTGCCTATAAAATAATAGACGGTAAGGGGGCAACGTTTTACGGTATTGCCGGTGCATTAACACAAATTTGTCGCGCAATTTCCAATAATGAATATGCCATTCTAACGGTTTCTTCACATCACGAAAATATTGAAGGTGTGGAAAACGTTTGCCTGTCTTTGCCTACGGTTATCAACAGACGCGGTGTGTTTCATGTGATATCACCGAAACTTTCGGCAGATGAACGTGCTAAATTAAAAGCCAGCGCCGAAAAAATGAAAGAATATTCCGATAAAGCCGTTGCAATGGTTTAGTCGGTAAGTGTCTGAAAATAAAAATACCCGATAGCTTATATCGGGTATTTTTTTGGTACTATGCAAAAATATTCAGATATCCATGGTGTCTAAAAGATTGCGGGTATAAGCCCGTAGCTCACCGCTATTCATCAGGCTGAGTTTGATATTTGACTTTTGCAGTTCTGCATTTGTACCGCAGTCAAAACGCAAACCTTTGCACAGAACGCCATATAACGGAGTCCCACGCATTGCCGCCAGATTTAGGGCATCTGTCAGATTAATTTCGCCACCTGCACCTTTAGTTACTTCCGGTAGAATATCCATTATTTCGTTTGGCAAAACATACGGCCCCATAGAGGCATAGTTAGACGGTACTTCATCAATTTTCGGTTTTTCCACCAGACCAACGGCGCGGACAATATTCCCGTCTCTTTTAGCGCCGACCAAAGCCCCGTAGCGCACCATTTCTTCGCGCGGAAATTCCATAATATTTTCAATAATTCCGCCTTTTTGGGCATAAACATCACACAGCTGTTTTAAAACGCAGTCGCCATGCAAATTGATATACACATCATCAACCCACATTACGGCAAAATCGCGCTTACCGATAATGTCTTTAGCCATCAGAATAGCATGCCCGTTACCTTTCGGTTCATTTTGGCAGGCAAACGAAAATTTTATGTCGGCAGGTACAATATCCTTCACCAACTTTAATAAATCGGCTTTATTTTTTTCTGCCAGATGTTTTTCTAACTCCGGAGCCGGAGAGTAGTATTTTTCAAACATGTGTTTGCAGGCTTCATCACTATAAATAAAAACGATTTCCTTAATACCGGCTTCAACACAGTTATCAACGGCATACTGAATAACCGGACGATTATCTAAAGTCATAAATCCTTTATGCAAAACTTTGGTAGTCGGTAAATTTCTGGTTGATAATCCGGCTACCGGCAATACACATACTTCTGGTTTTTTCATATTTTTCTCCTTAATAATATTTATGGTTGTAAAT
>CAYOYE010000202.1:0-2020 GCA_964408115.1 uncultured Azospirillaceae bacterium | reverse complement strand
AAGCAGTTATCAAGAACTTTATTCAAGGCACGGGGAACGTCCGGAGTGTGGGGCAATACGGGCGGATTCTTCCGATTTATACCAAAGATACGCCGCACTTTTGGAGCGACGTGTACAAATTAGGTACACGAGCAAGAAAAGCTCAAACAGATGTAAAGAACTTTATTCAAGGCACGAGGAACGTCCGGAGTGTGGGGCAGATGCGCCGTAAGTTTCTGACGACGTGTACAATAAAGGGTACACGAGGAGGAAAAGCGCAAGCAGATGTGCTGCAATACGGACGTTCAACGATTGAGATGCTGGGGGTGCTGGCCATAATCGGCGTGCTATCGGTTGGTGGTATTGCCGGATATTCAAAGGCTATGACAAAATTTAAGATTAACAAAACCATTGATTTGGTGTCGCAGATTGCCGCTAATACTCGTACACTATTCGCCTCACAAGAATATGATTTTAGTTGCCGGATAGATACAAGCCTCTGCCAGAAAGCTAAAATCGTACCGGATGATGCCATTCAAAACGGTTATATAAAAAATCCGTTTGGCGGAACTGTTTGGATTGCTGGTGATGCTTATTGGGATTTTACCGTTGAGTTATATGATATTCCTGAAGACGCTTGTATAGAACTGGCAACCTTAGATTGGAGTGCGGCAACGTCTTCCGGATTGAACGCCTTAGGTGTAAATCAATATGTTACGGCAACAGTTAAAAATTGCGATGGAAATAATGACGGTCTGGCTTGTGTCGGTGGCAAAACGTTATCCGTACCGGTGCCTGTCAGCGTTGCGGCTCAGCGGTGTAGCGGTAACAATAATTTCATCCATTTTCAGTTTTATTGATACGATTATTAAGCAAACAAAAAAAGCACATACCTCTAAACGGTATGTGCTTTTAGTTTACTTAGCGGCAATGTTAATCATTGGAACAGAATTTCCGCCCATATAGGTCGGCAATTTACCGTCCCATTTTTGCACTGCCTCATATTCAACCAGCCCTTTATTTTTGGCTAAAGCCTGAGATTTAATCTCCATAGCTTCGGCCTCGGCTTTGGCTGAAATCAGTTTCTGCTCGGCCTCCTCACGCACACGTCGCGTATAGTTGGCCGCCTCCTGAGCTTTTTGCTCGGCTATCACTTTATTTTCAATAGCCTTCTCAAAGTTATCTGAGTAGTCTATGTTAATAAATTGAAAGGTTATGTGCGTAAAGAAATCTCCGTCCAAACGCTCTTTCAAACCTTTCAAAACAGCCACACGCGCCTGATCGCGGTTTGCCACCAAATCCTGAGCCTGCCACTTGCCAATTACGTCCTTTAAAACGTCATTTAGAACAGGGACCAGTTTTTTGGTTTCATAGTCCAATCCTACTTTTTCAAAAAGGATATGGACATTTTCCGGTACAAGCTCGTAGGTGAGTGTGTACTCAATGGTAGCCGTCTGCACATCTGATGTGTAGGAGGCAGTTGTCTCATTAAATGTCTGCGTACGAACATCAATTTCGTACATAGTAGACACAAACGGAACTTTGAAACCTACGCCATTAGTGTATGACTTGGGAGCTACCTCACCAAGTGTCACCAAAACACCGCGGTTTCCAGGTGCCACTGAATATACAGACAAGCACAAAATGGTGATGACAAACGCAACAACCACTACGAGACCGGTCCAAAAAGCCCAACCTCTTCCTTCATCATAATTACTCATAACAGAAAAATTAAATTAAGTTAATAAAAATATAAAATTCGTAGTCATTTTACTATTAGACAATAATTTTGTCAAGTATTTTTTCTATTTTCCGCCAATAATATTTTGTTTGCGTCAATATTTTACGCAGCTTACAAAACTTCTTGCACAATTTTTTTATTTCAAAGGGGTTCGCTCCCCCACTTTACGCATATACTAAAACGGCGCATCTAAAAAGATACGCCGTTTTTCCTATTGGTGGAGCTGAGGGGGATGACTTCGCTTCGCTCCGCCGCACAGGCGCTCATAGGCTAACGCCTACCGGCGTCCTCTCGTCCGCC
>CAYOYE010000201.1:0-2021 GCA_964408115.1 uncultured Azospirillaceae bacterium | reverse complement strand
ATAGTTATTCGCCGTTATATTGAAAAACGCAAAAAAATCGGCAAAGAAGATCTTAAACGTTTTAATGAACGTGTCGGGCGCACGCAAAAAGAACGTCCTGCCGGTCGTTTGATTTGGCTGCATGGTGCATCGGTCGGAGAATCAATTTCTATGTTACCGCTGATTAATCGCTTGCTGGAAATATATCCTGACGTCCATATTATGGTAACAACCGGCACAACAACTTCGGCAGAAGTAATGGCCAAAAGGCTGCCGGAAAGAGCGTTTCATCAATATCTGCCCATAGATAATCCGGTATTTTCCACCCGTTTTATTCGCCATTGGCAACCGAATATCGCCCTTTGGTTTGAATCCGAATTTTGGCCGGCTATGCTTTCTACAATCAAGCGCAAAAACATTCCGCTTATTTTGATTAACGGACGAATCTCCAACAAATCATTCAAACGTTGGCAACAGTTTGATTTTATCATAAAAGAATTGCTCGGTTGCTTTACCACTTGTCTTGGACAATCGGAAGAAGACGCTTACCGCCTA
The DNA here is from genome assembly GCA_964408115.1 of uncultured Azospirillaceae bacterium. GTDB lineage: Bacteria > Pseudomonadota > Alphaproteobacteria > RF32 > CAG-239 > RUG410. The sequence goes on along the minus strand of CAYOYE010000201.1, from coordinate 1,487 downwards.
CGCGTACTTGGTGCAAAAGATGCCATGTGCTTGGGCAACCTGAAATATGCAGGCTTACCGATACCGGTTGATGCAGATAAAAAAGCGGAAATAATTTCGCAAATCGGCGACAGACCTATTTGGCTTGTCAGTTCAACCCATAATGACGAAGAATTTAAAATCGGGCGTTTTCTAAAAGATTTACAAAGCAAACACCCTAACCTGCTGACTATTATTGCTCCGCGTCATCCTAACAGAGGGGTAGAAATTCGCGATAAATTGCGTGATGAATATAACCTGAACGTGGCCCTACGCTCGGCTGCCGAAAATATAGAAGAACAAACGGAGGTATATGTTGCAGATACTATAGGTGAAATGGGTATCTGGTATGATATATCGCCGATAGTTTTCATTGGCGGCTCACTTATACCTCATGGCGGACAGAATTTTATGGAACCGTCCCGCTGTCGTGATGCCGTAATTGTCGGTCCGCACATGCACAATTTTACGGATGCCATGAACCGCGCTAAAAAGGCAGACGCAATTATTCAGGTAAATGATGTTATTGAACTGATGGATACTGTTTCCAACCTGCTGTCAAACAAAGAACTTCTGGAAGCAAAACGCAGTCTGGCATATAACTGGGCAACCGGTGAGGCTAAAGTTTTAGAAGGTATTGTAGAAAAAATACAAGGATATATAAAAGATGAAAACACCTAAATATTGGCAGTCAAATTCTTTAATTTCCAAAATACTCTCTCCTTTGGGCTGGATTTACGGCAGCATCACACAAGCTCGCCTGCATTTAAAAAAATCCCCGAAAACATCCGTTCCGGTTATTTGTATCGGCAACCTGACAGCCGGCGGCAGCGGAAAGACTCCGGTATCCGTTTCCATTGCCAAAATGTTGGCAACCGAAATGTTCCACCCGTTTTTTGTTACGCGCGGTTATGGAGGAAAAGTAAAAAACATACTGGTAAATAATAAAAAACATTCGGCGCGTGAAGTTGGGGACGAACCGTTACTGCTTTCTCATCAGGCGCCGGTAGTTGTTGCACCCAACCGATTTAACGGAGCCGAGTTGGCCGTTCGTAAAGGAGCGGATTTGATAATTATGGACGACGGTTTCCAAAATCCGAGCCTCTATAAAGACTTATCATTTTTAGTGTTTGACGGTAACTACGGTATCGGAAACGGCAAATTACTTCCGGCAGGTCCTTTACGCGAAACTTTTGCAAACGGCATAAAACGCGCAGATGCACTGATTATTTTAGGCAAAGATAAACACAATCTTGCACAACGCAGCAATTTACCGGTTTTTTATGCCCATACCGAAGCCGGCGAAACCGCGGTAGAAACATCGGATATTATTGCCTTTGCCGGTATCGGCCATCCGCAGAAATTTTATCACACACTATCCGGTCTGGGTTTTAACATTGTAGAAGCTATAGATTTTCCTGATCATCATTTCTACACAAAAGAAGAACTTGAAAGTATTTTGCAAAAAG
>CAYOYE010000200.1:0-2031 GCA_964408115.1 uncultured Azospirillaceae bacterium | reverse complement strand
CAAGGGATTTTGGGCCAAAATAAACGAAGTTATTGCTAAAATTATCCATATCTATGTTATCGGTGTTTCGTTTATAGCAAAAAAAATACCGGTGATTTCTACGATTTTGGCTTTATTCGTGATTTTGGCTTATGTTTTGTTTTCTACGGCACAGACTTCATTTATTCCGGATGAAGATCAGGGAGTTATGGTGTTAAGTCTGCAACTGCCGGAGGGCGCGTCTAAAATTCGTACTACGGCACTGGTAAAAAAAGTAAACGAAGTTATCTTATCCGAAAAAGATGTTGAGGGCGTGTCAAACGTTATCGGCTATAGTTTGATGGGTGGACGCGGCGAAAACGTTTCTATGTCGTTTATTGTGCTGAAACCATGGGAAGAACGTACGGAAAAATATCAACATTCTACGGCGATATTGAACAGAATACGCTCTAAATTATATGCTTTTCCGGAAGCGGAATTTCAGATGTTTGAGATGCCTGCTATTCCGGGGTTAGGTACGGCGAGCGGCTTGGATATACGTTTGGAATCCAGACAAGTTGTTGACTATCAAAAACTTGATGCCGCGTTGCAGAGCTTTTTGCAAAATGTTAATCAGCTGCCGCAAATAGCGTATGCTTATTCAACGTTTAATGCCAAAACTCCGAATATCTTTTTGAAGATAGATCGCACAAAGGCCGAAAGTATGAAAGTGCCGATGAGCAATATTTTTTCAACATTGGAAAGTTATTTAGGGTCGGCATATATTAATGATATTAACCTTGGAACGCAGGTAAATAAAGTTATGCTGCAATCAGATTGGCAGTATCGTCAGGATATAGATAATATCAATGATTTGTATATTGCAAATCAGAGCGGAAATATGGTGCCGATGCGCGGTATGGTAAAACTTTCTAAAGTTTTGGCACCGCGTGTGGTAGAGCGCTATAACCAATATCCGGCAGCTTCTGTAACCGCCGTTCAAAACGCCGGAAGCAGTACCGGTGAGGCAATGGCGGCAGTAGAAAGTTTGATAAAGCAACTGCCGAAAGGATTTAATATTGAGTGGTCTACCATGAGCTTTCAAGAAAAAAATTCGCATGGGCAGATCGGTTATCTGATAGCATTGGCTATTGTGTTTGCTTATCTGTTTTTGGTGGCACAATATGAGAGCTTTATTGTCCCGTTGCCGGTATTGTTATCTTTGGTTGTGGCAATGAACGGAGCTATGCTCGGACTGTTTTTAACCGGATTACCGTTGAGTATTTATGCGCAGTTGGGACTTATTTTGTTAATCGGTTTGGCAAGTAAAAATGCAATTTTGATTGTGGAATTTGCCAAAGAAGAACGACAAAACGGAGCGACTATTGTTAATGCTGCGGTAAAAGGACTTAAAGAGAGATTTCGTGCGGTTTTGATGACGGCGTTCTCATTTATTTTAGGTGTATGGCCGATGGTTATTGCTACCGGTGCAGCGGCAGAAAGCCGGCGTGCTATCGGTGTTCCGGTATTTTACGGTATGCTTATCGGTACCGGCGTAGGTTTATTTATTATTCCGCTGATGTATGTTTTGGTGCAGACAACTTATGAAAAGTTTGCTAAAAAACGGCACAAAAAACAGGCGTAACCTAATTAGCCAAAGAAAAGTCCCGAATTATGTAATGTAATACGGGACTTTTTTATGTCTGTAATATGTTGACAGAAAATTGTTTTGATGCTATTATAAACTAAAGGGTTTAGTGTTCGGAGACGGCTATGACTAATGCGAATGAAAATAACAATAAAAATCAAAATCAATATACTGATGTTGCTTATATTGTTGATACTTTGGGTGTAGATGACAAGACTAATTTGGCGGCGTATGCTAATTTTAATAAGAATACAATTACTGTAAATTACAAGTCAGAAACAGGGAATGAATTAGGCATGGAAGCATTAATTCATGAAAAAAAACATCAGGATAATTTTAGGGCCGGTAATAAAAATTTAGCAGTTAGTCTTGAGCAGGCGTATAAATTGGACATGCATGATGAAATATCTGCAAATATGGCTCAT
>CAYOYE010000199.1:0-2032 GCA_964408115.1 uncultured Azospirillaceae bacterium | reverse complement strand
AGACAGGCCGAAAAGTTGGCAAACGTATTGAAACCAGGGGATAAGCAATTTTGTGAAGATATGTTTTTGTTAGGAATGTTGCACGATTTCGGGTATGAATTTGCCGATATAGGCTATCAGCATGCTATGGTGGGCGGAGAGATTTTAAAGCGTTCCGGATACCGCTATTGGCAAGAAGTTGCCGAACATGGGAGCGAAACGGTAGAAAATATGACAGATGAATTATTTATTTTGAATTTGGCAGATATGCTAACCTTACCGGACGGTAAAAGCTGTGGTATAAATGAACGAATAGCCGAAATAGCCCAACGTTATGGCGGAGATTCCGCTGCATACCGAAAATCGGTTAAGGTGGCGGGAAAAATCAGAAAAGATCGGCGCTATAAGGTGTTCTTTGCCGAACATTAGAAATGCGTGATAGAGTGGTAAAAAATAAGGCGCTCTAAAAGAACGCCTTATGGTTAATTTAAGCTGTTTGCAGTTAGAATGAGTAGTTCACCGAAAGAGCAAAGACTTTTACCGAGTTGGTATAATCGGCGGTAATATGAGAGCCTGAATTACCGGTAACTGCCGTATTAACCTTTGTGTTATGTGCACTAATATAGGTGTATCCGGCATCAAAACTAAGATTTTCATTATATTTATAGCCTAAACCTACGGAATACCATATACGGTCAGAATCCGGAATACGCGGAGTGCGGTGCTGATAGCGTACGGCACTTTGGTCATAGGCCAGACCTAAACGCAACTTCCACTGACTATCAAGCATATAGCTTGTGCCGACGGAATAAAAGTTGGTATCACGCCAATTTTCATTCACGCGGGATATTACATAGCCCCCGTTACGGCTGGTAAAGGTCAGATTTTGGAAAGAACTCCAGAAGGCACGCTGATATTCGGCCATAACTGCCCATTTTTCGTTAATATCGTGATATGCACCAAAAGATAAAAGGGCAGGGGTGTTTAACTTTGCCGAAATCTTTTGATTGAGCAGGGCATCAAAGGTTGCTCCGTATGTTTCGTAGCCGCTTATGTTGGAAAAATTACTGCCGGAAGATTTGATTTTTCCTTTAAGTTTTTGTTTAACTTCACTACGATAACCGATACCGAAACGGGTGTTTTCATCTAATTCATATAAAGCACCGAGTTGGTAACCGGCATCCAGAGCATTACCGTTAGCCGTTACGGTGTTTGTTTGGGTGGCAGAACTGCTGTTGGTGAGGTGAGCCCAAGCATATTGAAACTGAAGTCCGGCGCCGAGCGATAACTTATCGGTAGCCTTGTAGGCTGCCATAGGGGTGACGGTAGCGGTTTTTAAATCGGAAGTAATACCATGATCGGCACCGACCCAATCTTTATCGTATTTGGTAATCATGCCGTACGGCGTATTGAGTGCTATGCCGAGAAAAGTTTTTTCATTTAACTGATGTGATACGGTAATATTCGGAGAAACTGCCGCGTGTACAACGTTTTGGACATCTGCATCACGATTGCCTTGGGCATCGGTAACGTTTTTAGCTGTTGATTTTGGGGCGATATATGTGCCGCCGATATTGAATTGTGTGCCTTTATGACGGGTAAGACCTGCTGCATTGTAATAGGTGTATGATATATTTTCCGCACCGGCAGTTGCACCGGCAAAGGCATTTCCTTGTGCTGCCGCTGATTGTTCACGCAGGTGGAAACCTGCTGCATTAGCGTTAGATGATAAGATAAGCGCGCTCAAGGCGGTTAGAGTTAAAACTTTTTTCATTGTAAACCTTATTTATTATTAAAACCTCACAACCCGCCGAAAAGGTGGCGCGTTGTCTGTCAAACAACATAAAACATTTTATCTATTTTGGCAAGTTTTTGACGTCTTTTGGGGGATAATATAATATAGTCCTTTATAATACAATGAGTTATACATTGGGGCGGGGCTGTGATTATCCGGCTTTTTTTACTTTACAAAGTATTGCGGTAGGGGTAACTTTAAAGGCAACTATTAAACAGCAGAAAGGTTGGACTATTGAAAAAGCTGGTTAGATTTTGT
>CAYOYE010000198.1:0-2045 GCA_964408115.1 uncultured Azospirillaceae bacterium | reverse complement strand
TTGATTTTTAAAAACTTCTATGTATTTTGTAATGTGTAAACGATATGCCATTATAGCTCAGTGGTAGAGCACGTCATTGGTAATGACGGGGTCGCAAGTCCGATTCTTGCTAATGGCACCATTTCAAAGCCCTGTTTTTTTACGGGGCTTTTATTGTATCCGCCACAAAATGATAAATAAGAAATTTTTTTATATCTTTTCCCATGTTTTTATGCTACAATCGGTTACAACAGGGATGATACAAATGAATTCTTATACACCGACGGTTTATGAACAAATTGTTACTGACTTTTTAGCCGGTAAACAAAAAGGATATATAGCCTATCGCAAACAATGGGAAGACAGAGGCTATAATCGGAAAGATTTTGAACAATATTTAGAAGATATTGCTTATGCTAAAAGTTTAACCGAGCAGCCTGATTTTAATGTTGTAAAAGCGGCAAATATGGCAAAGGAACATGTTAAAGGCCGGACAGACATTGTCACCTTTCAACTTAACGATACTGAAAAAAACATAGTTCTAAAAGCCGAAGATATGGGACGGATTAAAAAAGGTGAACATATCCGTTATGATGGCTATAATAGAGAAATTGTCGGTGTTGATTATCTTAATTTACCTAAAGAAGCAGATGCTTTAGTTATATTTTCCGGTCATCCGGGATCGGGAGCTGCTGCCGTTGAAGCATGGTATAACGACTATAAAAAGAACGGTAAACCGAAAAAACTGGTCTTTTTAGGTTTACACGATAATCAGGGGAACACAAATTTCAGCAAAACGAATCTAAAATTTAACGTTCGTTCCGAAGTGGAAATGTATGTCAGATTTTTCAAAGCCTGTGGCGTAAACAAAAAATTCATCAAAGATTGCCTGGTGACTCCTAAAGATATTTCTACAGCCGATAATATTAATCTGTTGGCCGAAATTCGCAATCGCTTTTTTACCAAAGATAAAGACGTTAATTTTGTAATGTTCGGATATCCTGCTTATCAAAAGCGTATTGCTTCGGAATTTTCATACGGTTTCCAAAAACTTGAAGACGAAAAAAAAGTTGCCGGCACAAACTTTATGATTCCTGATGTACCGGTTCCGCAAGCCGAAAAAGATCGTTACCTCTCCTATGATAACCTGAACGGTATTGCACAGGATATTATTATCGGTAACTGTATGGCCCATCCTTATCGTATTCAGAGCGGCGGGAAATTTGATTCTAAACTGGGTGTATATCCCGAAGAATTTAAGCCGTTATTGCCTATTTCTTTGGTATATTCTTACCCTAATGTTGCTAATGAACTGGCCGGAACGGATACGAAAGTAGCATCCGTTATGAAGATTTTACGCGCAATGCAGCATAAAGTAAACGGCTGGGAAGATCCTAAACGGGTAGATAACAGTATTAAAAAATGTGCAAGTGACCTACGCAAAAAGCTCTTAAAAGACGGTTTGGTTTCTAATGACATTTTATCACGACAAGGCAAAGGAACCGTAAACAGTTTCAATAAATTCTATAGAGAACGCTAGGAAAAAACTCTTGCTTATTTATGCGGTGGTAAAATATCGGTAAAGCTGTTATAACGAAAGAAAACGTGGTGTTTGGCATTTGGAATGATTGCCAATTTATCTTTATAAAAAGATTTTTGCTGTTCTATGTTAAACAATATATCGTTTTCGGCAGCTAATGCCGCATCAAAGAAATCTTCTTTAATTTCAGCTTTATGTTCCGCATACATTTTCTGCAATGCAGCCAACTCACTCTGACAACTTTCTATGCTCCGTAATGACTGCAGCTGATTATATTTTACATATTCTTCATCCGTCTGCACCATATATTTGCGGCGGAAATCAAGATAGTTATCTAAAGTAATGGAGTTAAATACATCTATGGTAGCAGCCGACAATCCTTTAATTTCATCAAACAAATAAGGATTGCCGCAAACAGCGACTTTTCTCCGTAAATTCGGTAGCTTATCGGCTATGAGCGAAGCAACAAAATCACACGGAAGCCCTCCATGCGTCCCTGCTCATTGATGAAGCAGGCGCCGTCGCC
>CAYOYE010000197.1:0-2062 GCA_964408115.1 uncultured Azospirillaceae bacterium | reverse complement strand
CACCGGCGCTTTCATTACCCAACATAATATTGTCTTTAATTGTGCCGGAAAACAAAAAATTATCCTGAAAAACGACGGCAATATTATCTCTCAACGAAGCCAGAGAAACATCTCTGACATCATGCCCGTCAACTAACACCTGCCCACCGCAAACGTCATAAAACCGCGGCAACAAATTTACCATAGTTGTTTTACCGCCGCCGGAATTACCGACAAACGCCACCGTTTCCCCTTTGTTTATTTTAAGATTAATATCCTGTAACACCGGTTTATCCGCCAAATATGCAAAATTAACATTGCGATATTCTATTCCTTGTGTAATACCGTTCAAATTAACGGCATTTTCTTTATCTCTAATGGCCGGTACATCGTGTAAAAGCTCAAACACGCGTTCCATCGCCATTAATGCCACCTGAACGTTATTAAAGTTGTTGCCGATACCCTTAATCGGATTATACAACAAAATCAAGGCTGCCACAAACGATACAAAGTTACCTGCCGAAATTTGATGTGTCAAAATCAAATAACTGCCAACCCAAATAACCAAAGCAATACCAAGCGATACAACAAAGTGCATAAGCGGTGAAAGCATACCCGTACGCTGCACCATTTTCATCCCTAAATGAAAAACCCTACGCAGGGTATCATTAAAACGACCGTATTGATAATCGTGCAGATTATAAGAAGAAATAACGCGATTTCCGCTGAATGTTTCGTTATAATGCGTAACAACTTCCGCACTGGTAAATACCGATTGTTTATTAATGTCTTTTATGCGTTTTCTCACTCTGGTAAGCGGGAAAAGTGCCAACATCAACACAATAACGGCAATAATTGCCAACTGCCAGGAATTATAGAACAGCACCACAATTAAAGATATAGACGAGAAAAAGCGGGTTGCAAACTGTTTAAGATTGCTTAACAACCCCGAGCAGGCAGAATCCACATCCTGATTAAAACGCATAATAACGTTTCCGGAAGTTTGCGTATCAAAATAGGCGGCATCAAAACGCATCAGTTTATCATATAACTTTATTTTTACGTCACTGGAAATTCGCGTACCGACCCAGGTATTAATATATGTTGCTAAAAAGGTCAGAAAACTTTGTAAGGCACTAAACAACACGATAATAACAGGTATCCACAATGTATTAACGCTCTGCTCTATCATCATAACATCCATATACGGCTTTAATGCCCAAGCAATTACGGCATCAAGCGCACCAACCGGAATTGTTATTAAGACGGCACACAAAGCCTGTATTTTATATGGACTGATAAACGGCCACATTTGTCCGTAATCATAAACTATGTGCATATTTTTTATTTTTGACGTCAGTTTTGCAAACATTTCTTTTCCTTATTCTTTTTCTGCCATAATACGTCATAAAATAAAAATGTAAACAATAAGCAGTAAGATATAAACGAAAAAAAAGGCGGCAACGGATATTTTCTCCGCTACCGCCCGCACTTTTTTTGCTTATTTTTGCGAACTTACATATTTACCGATACTGTTAAGAGTTCCGAATAAGTTGTTCCAACCTGATTGTGTGGCTGTAGTTTTACGGTTTTCCACATTATTTTCCGTATTATAAATATTGGCCTCATTATCATAGCCGGAAACCGAATTTGATATTAATGATAAGATTTGATTTATATAATTTTGCTGCGCCGAATTACTGAAATCCGCCGCCGAAATGCTGTCATTCAAACTCTGCGAATAGGCATCTTGCCCATTCAACACACTTTGATATGCCGCCTGATTTAGGGCATCATTTTGATTATTTTGCAAATCGCTCATTGCTCGTTCGTATGCCTCACTACCAACGGAAATTCCTTTGTTTGCCAAACTTGTTTCCAAATCGTTGGTTTGTTGGGTAAACTGTGGCGTCAGTTTATCAACATACGACTGATACGTTGCATTTTCTGCCCTTTGCCTTGCCTCATCAGAAGCCGATACCGAAAAATTATAATCCGGCAAAGATGACAGATTATCACTCATATTCAACGCCTGTGCAGTCATATTGTTTACCGTTCCGTCATAAGCCGAAGTATCATAATT
>CAYOYE010000196.1:0-2068 GCA_964408115.1 uncultured Azospirillaceae bacterium | reverse complement strand
TGCAACATATTTCCTCCGTAAAACTTTTATGAACTACGGAAATTGTAGCATTATCTCTCCGCTAATCAAGTCAAATTTTAAAATCCGTTCATATAAACAACACCCAAATTAAGATATGCGGCAAAACAAAGCCAAAATAAATACGGATACTGCAAATATGCCGCCATGGCGCTTATTTGCAAAAATTGTCTTATCATCAAATAGACAAGAACAAGTAATGCTAATATATCAACAAAAGCAGCAAAAAACCATTGCAAACGAAAAAACAGCAGACACCATAAAATATGCAAAACAAGTTGCCCGCCAAACAGCCAAACCGCCGTTTGCCGATGCGGATTTTCCTTAGCCGTCAAAACCTCATAAAACGACCAAATCATCAACAGATACAAAACCGTCCAAACCGGAGCAAATACCTTATCAGGTGGTGTCAGAGGCGGTAAGTCAAGTTGATGATAAAAAATCGGCAAGCCGTATTCAACAAAATAAGAACTTCCCAATGCCGTAACGCCTACCAATAAAAAACTGTCTAAAAAATGCCCGAACTTTGTCATATTTCACCTCCGATTATGATATAAACCGTCTTTTTTACAAAACAAGTAGCAAATTACATCATAAAATACCGATAAAACGACAGAACTATTACTTTAGTAATAAAGCCTTAATATACCTGACGTGCCACACAAAAAAAAGGAGGCTTACACCTCCCTTTTTTGTGGCTTTTTGCCGTTATTTTTTCATTATTACCACACCGGGTAACTCTTTGCCTTCCATCCATTCAAGGAAAGCACCACCGGCTGTAGAAATATAAGAAAACTTACTTTCAACACCGGCATTTGCCAGCGCCGATACCGTATCACCACCACCGGCAACCGAAGTCAACTTACCTTCTTCGGTCAACTTTGCGGCATATTGCGCAACTTTATTGGTGGCATTGTCAAAAGGTTTTAACTCAAACGCACCCAGAGGACCGTTCCAAACCAGAGTCTTACATTCGGACAACTTTGCTTCTATTGCTTTAATTGTTTTTTCACCGACATCAAGCAAAGTGCCATCACTCGGTATATTCTGCAAATCAACGGTTTTATGCTCGGCATTAGCGGCAAACTCTTTTGCCCAAACAATATCTTCCGGCAAAATGATTTCGCAGTTATTATCTTTGGCTGTTTGCAAAATTTCTTTAGCCGTATCCAGCATATCCATCTGTACCAGCGAATTGCTTTCATTAATGCCGTCAACACCGCGTACTTTCAAAAACGTGTGTGCCATACCGCCGGAAATTACCAGTTTATCTACTTTCTTAACCAAATTATTCAACAAATCCAGCTTGGTAGAAACTTTAGATCCGCCGACAATAGCCATCAACGGGCGTTGCGGATTATTCAAACCGGAGGTCAGAGCATTTACTTCTTCAGCCATCAACAAACCCATAGCCGAAGGCAACTGTTTAGCAGCCGCTACCATTGAAGCATGCGCGCGGTGAGCCGTAGAAAAAGCATCGGAAACATATACGTCAGCCGGTTTAACCAGCTCTTTGGCCCAATCTTCATTACCTTTTTTCTCTTCATCATAAAAGCGCAGATTTTCCAACAGCAAAACCTCATCGCCTTTCATATTTTTAACGGCGGTAGCAACTTTGTCACCAATACAGTCATCAACAAAAACAACCGTATGTCCCAGAGCTTTTTGCAATTCCGGTGCCACATGCGACAAAGAGTTTTTCATATCACCCTTGCCTTCCGGACGACCAAAGTGCGAAATAACCACAACCTTAGCCCCTTTCTGCATCAATGCTTTAATTGTCGGGACGGTTCTATCAATACGGGCCGTATTTGTAACCTGAAAATTTTCATCCATCGGCACATTCAAATCGGCGCGCAACATTGCGACTTTACCGTTCAAATCGCCCAAATCATCTATAGTTTTGTATCCTTGCATTAAATTTTCCTAATTAAAAAAATCCCCGCCGAAACAAAGCACCTCCTTGCGGCAGATACCACGTTCAACGGGGAAAAGATTAAACAAATTAACCGTTTACTTTGGCCATGTGAGCTACAAGGTCAAGCACTTT
>CAYOYE010000195.1:0-2092 GCA_964408115.1 uncultured Azospirillaceae bacterium | reverse complement strand
CTACGGACAACAAGTGAACAAAATATCTTTAAGAAATATATCGCTCAAAAACATATCGGATTTAACGGCACTGAATATCACATCTTTTCTAAAATCACAGTCATATATTCTGCCGGTGATTTTGCTGTTTTATAACCAAAACGGCTTGAGTGCGGCTGATTATCTCTATTTTCAAAGTATTCTTTGTTTTGCCGAACTAATCTTCGGATTGCCGAGCGGACGACTGGCCGACCGGTGGCAAAAAAAATATGTGATGTTGCTGTCTTGTTTTATGCTGTTTACCCGTTATGCCTTATGGCTGTTTTGTAAAGGATATTATATCGTATTGGCAGGTGAAATCTGTTATGCGTTGTATAAGTGCCTATTTCAATGTTCTGCCGAAGGTTATATCTATCAGTATTTATGTGACCATAAAAAAGAAGGCATAAATCTAAAGAAATACGGCTATTTTAACTACTATGCCTCTATCGGCACAGCAATTTCCGCCCTGCTGGGGGCCGTAATTTTCAAATATACCGGCATACGGGTTATTTTGTGCATCCAGCTGCTGATTGTTGCCGCAAGTATCTTTTTACTTGCCAAAATTGAACCGGTTAAAGTTCAGCCGACCACTAACCGCCAATCTATACGCAATATTATAGCGTTATGTAAACAACTTAAAAATACGGATTTAAAATTTTATATTTTAATAACATCTTTTTTCAGCGCCTTGACAATTTTGTTTGTAAACTCTTTTCAACCGCTTATGCAATTCGGAAACGTACCTATCGTGCTACTGGGTACGGTATATTTTTTCAATAATATTACCCGCGCCGGAACTTCGCTTAAAGCCGATAAAATTATCAAATTTATAGGGTTAAGAAAAATGGCTAAACTGGTCAATTTGCTATTTGCCATAATGTTTATCGCTATGTATGTCGTGCTGAAAAACAATCTGTCAAACTATATATTGCCGCTGTTACTGGCTGTTTGTCTGACTATTGCCATGCAATTATGCCTACATATCGGGATTGTTTCATATCTGCAGGAAAATTCCACAATTTCAACACGTTCAACCATATCTTCCGTATGCAATACTTCCATACGTCTAATCACAACGATTGTGCTGTTTATCGGCACTTCCGATGTTAAGGATAACGGATTAATTACCGAAGTTCCGACCGGTTTGGCGGTTGTCGTTATTTTAAGCGGAATTTTATGTTATCTTAAAGATAACGCGCCAGTTCACAATACTGCGCAGGAGTGATATTTTCGGCACGCGATGTCGGCTGTATGCCGATTTTTTCGCATATTCCGGCTAAATTAGATATGCTCTTTAAACTTTGGCGTATCATCTTGCGGCGTTGCCCGAATGCCAGCTCGGTAACCTTTTCAACTTTTTGCAATAAACCGCTCTCCGGCAGCTGTTCCAACGGCATAAACAACAAAACGCTTGACCATATTTTCGGTGCCGGCACAAAACAGTTAGGATTTAAATCAAACAGTTTTTCAATATGGCAAACCAACTGTGCCAAAACCGAAATCCGTCCGTAACTTTTAGTCCCGACTTCGGCGGTTATGCGCTCGGCAACCTCTTTTTGAAACATCAGCGTCAGGCTGGAAAATTCCGACATATTCTTTAGCCAACCGATTAACAGCGGAACGGAAATATTATACGGTAAATTACTGACTATGTTTTTTGGTGGCGTATCAGCTGCCGAAAAACTATATTTAAGCGCATCGCCCTCAACTATTTCCAAACGCTCACCGACAACGCTTTTAATATCGTTCATAATGGCAATACAGCGTTCATCCATCTCAATCACCGTAAGTTTTTGCGGCTTAGCCTTCAAAATCGCACGCGTCAATCCCCCCGGACCGGAGCCGATTTCATAGACAACTTCGTGGCTAAAATCAATTTTTTTTTGCCTTTCCAGTGAGTTACGAATAATTTTATCGGTAATATTCATATCCAACATAAAATTCTGCCCTAGCGATTTTTTCGCCAAAAGCCCGTATTTATCTACGGTTTCACGCAATGTCGGTAAAGTATCGGTCATCAGACTTTCTTTTCTATCAGCGCATGGCTACGCAGTTCTTTAATATATCTATC
>CAYOYE010000194.1:0-2114 GCA_964408115.1 uncultured Azospirillaceae bacterium | reverse complement strand
GCTCCGCCGCACAGGCGCTCATAGGCTAACGCCTACCGGCGTCCTCTCGTCCGCCTTTCGCTGGTAGTCAAACCCCTGTCAGGGGTTCGCTCCCCCACTTTACGCATATACTAAAACGGCGTATCTAAAAAGATACGCCGTTCTTCCTATTGGTGGAGCTGAGGGGGATCGAACCCCTGACCTCTTGAATGCCATTCAAACGCTCTCCCAACTGAGCTACAACCCCACATTCAATATTGTGTTTTTAGAGTATTTTTAAACGGAAATCAAGCAAAAAAAACAGCACCGGCAAAAAAAGTTTGATTTAGCTGCAAATCAGCTGATATTTCACGCTTTGCCAACAAAAAACACCAAAACGAATCCGGTGTCTTTTGTTGGTATTTTTATTAATCGCCACCATGAAGCCCCGCTTCGGCATGGTATTCATCATGGCAATTTTTACAAAGCATAACACAGTTATCAACGGTTGTTGTGCCACCGTTCGTAAAAAACACTCGGTGATGCCCCTCACACTCGTTTAACGGGACAGACTTTTTACATCTGGCACATTTGTTGCCCTGATTTTCGTACGCTTGTTTTTTCTGCCGTTCACTAAACGAATGGTGCCAAATCAAGGTGCGGTCTCCACAAAGTGCATATTCATAGAATCCCTGCTTTTTCAAGCCGTCCGGATCAACGGCGTAAAGTTCATAGAGTTCTTTAAGTTTTTCTTCTATTTCATCTGCCTGAAACTTCTGTTGATGATATTTGTTGTATAGCTCGCCCCATTCTTGCCCTTTCATATCCGGACGATAGTTTGTGAACGTCTTTTTAATCCACTCAATCATATTCTTAAAGTAAGAGATAAGTTCATCGGCGTTTTCGTCAAGGCGATGTTTTGCCATATAATCTTTAATTTGCGGATATTCGTTCGGGTCGGCAATAATCCGCCAGCGGAGCGCCTGTTCCAACAATAGCTGACGGTTTGCCTTATCACCAAGACTGCCCATATCGCCAAAGACTCTGTCTGCGGAAAGAGTGAGCAGCGTTTTCCTGTCATCATTATCATAATAAGAAATGGCTATCGCATCGTTATTATTCTTTTTAGAAAAGAAACGTTTAGCATCCGTCAGCCATAATCCGGTATTGTTGGCATTAAGTAATTCCTGATCGGTCATACGTTTGCCGGCAATATTGATTGTGTGAAACCAGTCCAGTTTTTCGTCCTGTGTTCCCTCACAAATATAGACTTGTAGCTTATAATCCAAAATTTCCTTTTGTTTTTCGGCGGAAAGACCGTCAAAAGTCTGAGTGTTTTTGCCGTTAAAATCTATCGCAATCGGGTTGCCGTAACCGTCATCATTGGTTACAAATTGGCAGATAGAAATTAAGCGTTGCTGTCCGTCAATCACCTCGTAAGAGCCGTCAAGGTTAACGGCCCAATACATGCTGTTAAGGGGCATTTGGTTATATACGGATTGCATCACTTTATCACGATCGTTTGCTTCATAAACAAAGGCGCGCTGATACGCCGGACGGACATTGAGTTTTCCGCCATAGGCGACAACGCCGTTTTCGCCACTGTCTTTATAGCCTTCAACCAGATCCCGAATCGTGATAACGGGTTGAGTTGTTTTCATTGTCATATTAGTTCTCCTCCTTTTTGATTAGGATACGAGCATACGCTGAGTACACACATTCATTTGTTTCCGGGTTTATGTAATAATTTTTTTTATTCTGTTTTCCCTGTAATACCGGATTACCTTTTGCTTTGGCTCCTGTTGCTCCTGTAAAAGAACCATCTCGTTTAACTTCTTTAAATTCATTATACTCTCTGGTTGGGGGAATACCTGCAAGTTTTTCGTCGCTAGAATTTAGTAATCCGATAATCTCAAATTGCCTTGGGTTATATTTATCTAAAAACGTAATCGGGACGCCCATGACTCCCTCATAATCCATCGGAATGTCATTGACTTTGCTTACCTCAATGGCGTCATAATTGTCATATTTTGGATACATAGCTTCATAGCCGTAATATTTTTTGCCGGTATTCAAACGCTCATTTATCTTGCTGTTTTCTAAATTTGTGTACCAGCAAACGGCTGGTGTTTTCAGATAGTTTTCATCAGGGTCAT
>CAYOYE010000193.1:0-2155 GCA_964408115.1 uncultured Azospirillaceae bacterium | reverse complement strand
AATTTGCGTGTGGCAACTTCGGATAGCTGGAAAGATAAAACAACCGGAGAACGTAAGGATAGAACGGAATGGCATCGGGTTGTGATTTTTAATCCGCAGTTGGCAGATACGGCAGAAAGATATTTGCGTAAAGGCTCTAAAGTTTATCTGGAAGGGCAGTTGCAAACACGCTCGTGGAAAGATAATAACGGGATGGATCGTTATACAACGGAAGTTGTATTGCAGAATTTTTCCGGCGTTTTGGTTATGCTTGACGGACGGGGCGGTGATAACGGTGGAAGTTTTGCTCCGGAAGGCGGCAATGACGTATTCTCCGCATCTTCGTCAGCTGCCGGCTGGGATAACAGTTCTGCGACAACGCCTTCTGATTTGGATGACGATATTCCGTTTTAATGATGTGTTGTGTGGAAAAAGGAGCTTCGGATTTCTGTTCGGAGTTCCTTTGTTTTAAATCTATAAGAGGTGAAAAATGAAAATTTTAGTGGGTATGAGCGGCGGCGTTGATTCTTCCGTTGTGGCAGGAATGTTGAAAAAACAAGGACACGAAGTTATCGGGGTAACAATGTCTATTTGGGATAAAAACACAAATTTCCGCGGTGATGCCAGTGCCGATTCATGCTTTTCACCTCACGAAGAACAGGATATTGAAACGGCACGCGCGATATGTGCAAAGTTGGATATTCCGTATCATGTATTGGATTGTTCCGAACGCTACAAACAGATGGTGTTGGAAAATTTTAAGCGCGAATATAAAGCCGGTAGAACGCCTAATCCCTGCGTTATGTGCAATTCGTATATAAAATTTAATGCGTTGCCGGAAGAAGCTGCAGCAAAAGGGATTGAATTTGATAAGTTTGCAACTGGACATTATGCCCGAGTTTCGTTTAATGAACAGAGCGGACGTTACGAACTGCGTAGGGGTGTTGATGCCGGAAAGGATCAGTCTTATTTCTTGTATCGGCTTAAACAGGAACAGTTAGAGCGCGTCTTGATGCCGCTGGGGACAAAGACTAAAAAAGAGGTGAGGGCGCTGGCCGCCGAATATGGATTGGCCGTTTCGGATAAGCCGGACAGTCAGGATTTTTATTCCGGTGATATTAACGATATATTGCAGAATGAACCGCAACCGGGGAATTTTGTAACGAGGGACGGTCGTATTTTGGGACAACATAAAGGTATTTGGAATTATACGGTCGGACAGCGGAGAGGTATGGGAATTGCCGCCGAGCGTCCACTTTACGTTTTGGGCTTTAATAAGGAGAAAAACGAGGTTATCGTCGGTTTTGAGGAAGAATGTGAAAAATCCGAATTAAAAGCAAAAGATTTATGCTGGTCGGCTATTGCAAATTTGGAAACACCTTTGGAATGTGAGGCTAAAATACGCTCTTCGCAGCAACCTACGGCAGTAAGTGTTGTGCCGCAAAATGATGGGACGGTTGCCGTACATTTTTATACACGTCAGAAAGCTATTGCTCCGGGGCAGTCCGTTGTTTTTTATGCTAATGACGTTGTTTTGGGCGGTGGTATTATCAGCCAGTAACTCGCGGCTAGAGTTTATAGGAATTAACCAGCAGATTTTCTAAATCTTGCGAAGAAAACATTTCAGGCAGCACAATACCATCGCGTAACAGCGGTGTATAGAGTACATAAAACGGCAGTCCCTTACGCCCGTATTTTTCCATAAAATCAAGTGTCTTACGATTATAGTTGGTCCAATCCGTTTTTATGAGTTCCAAATTGTAGAGCTTTTTCCATAATCGCAGGCGCGAAGGTTTGAGGGCCAGTATATTGTTGACGTGGCAAGTCATACACCAGTCGGCACTAATTTCCAGCAATACGGATTTACCCTGTTTGAGCTTTTCGGCAATTAAATCCGTATCAACGGCAGCGAGTGAGGACTGCACGTTTGTTAGGCGTATTTGTTGTTTATAGGTTGCCGTATGCGAGCACCAAAAGCATAATCCGGCAAACAGACCAAATATTAAAGCCGTAGCAATGCGGCGGGCTTTAGCCAACACTTGGAGCGTAATTTCTTCATCAAAAATACCCTGCAGATAATTAAGAAACATCATATATAAGCGGAAGCACAAGGCAAATGTAAAAATAGAAAATACTATTTTGGCAATAGTGATACCGTCTGTTTGGTTGTAAACAA
>CAYOYE010000192.1:0-2165 GCA_964408115.1 uncultured Azospirillaceae bacterium | reverse complement strand
ACCAACTACTTTTTATATGTTTTTATTAACATTGCCATGGTTACCGGTGTGTTACCGGTAGTCGGAATACCGTTGCCGTTAATTTCTTACGGTGGTACGGTTATGTTTTCCATTATGGCCAGTTTCGGCATCATTTTATGTATGTTTGTGAACAGATATAATAATATCAGTCTGGATGAGGACTAATTGAAAACCGGCGAATCGTGGTTATTTCTTTAAAGCGAAATGTTAAGGAGATAATTTTATGATAAGAAAAGCCGTTTTGTTTTTGTTCTTTTTGCTGGCGTCATGCGAAACAACAACCGCCTACAATAACAAGTTAAATAAATGGGTCGGAAAGTCGGAAAGTGATTTAATTGCGGCATGGGGCGAACCGGATAGCGTGTTTAAGTTGGGGCAGAGCCAACAGATAATAACCTATGTCAAAAACAGCGAAGTAATTATTCCTGCCGAAGAAACTTTGTATAATCCGGATTTTAACAGTACGGACACTTTATACGCACCGTTCAGCTATCAGGAAGATTTTGCCTTACCGATAAGCACAAGTGACGGGTATGTGGTAGACAATATCTGTCAGACTTCTTTTCATATTAAGGACGGAATTGTGCAATCGTGGCAATGGAAAGGGAACGACTGTGTAGCCTATTAATCAGGCGCTTTCGCGTTGTCCCTTGGCAGCATTTACAATGTTGGAAATATCTTTTACCAAATTGTGTTTATGCTTTTTGCCGGTTTGTTTAACCATACTTTCATTAGCCAGACGCATGGCGCGAGATGTTACCATAGCCTGTATATTTTCCGGTAATTTTTTTACATAGTCGGAATTAAGATTAACGCGTTCACCGTTCGGGCTACGGAAAGCTACGTTGTTGACACAACAAGCTACCATAATCATCTGCCGAAGTTCTGCCGACATTTGGTGCGGAGAATCGCCGCCGTAATTACTTAAATCAACTCCGACTCCGGACTTTTGCGCCTCTTTTACCAAATTATTTATCCGTTGTTGCGGATTGGTTTCTTTGCCGTTTTTGACATCATCCGAAAGCTGGCGCAACTGCATTTTAAGCGGGATGCTATGAACCAGATATTCGTGCCGATCTTTATGCGGAATATCGTAGAGAATTGTTTTGGAAAACGTATCTATAACATCTCTTCTAAAGTGCGAAAGTTTGGCTTGTATCTTGTTGGAATTTAAATATTCCAATAAATGATCACGCCTGTGGTCATTATCTATTTTTTGGATTAGTTCGGCAGCCTGAGGTAAGAGTTCTTCTTTAGAGATTTTACCGCGGTTATACTCGGTAAACAAGCGGACTAACATTTTTTCCGGTTGACAATTACACCAGTCTTTTTTAATGGCATCTCTATCTCTTTTACGGCTTTCGTGCCATGCGGTTTTTTCTTCGGCTGTCAGAATACCGGTTTTAATCTTCTCACGCAGCGAATCGCGGAGCATACGGTTGCCTGCAAGTTCCAGCGAACATTGATGACTATATCCGGCACTAATGGCAGCTGCAAAAAAGGCACTTTCCATAATTTCAGCCGGTGGCGGAGGAGCAAGGATCGGTCTCGGCGGCTCTTGCGGTTCCGGACGTTTACCTTGTGCTATGTCGCGTAGGATTTCCGTTTTGCCCTCGGCAGCCAACTCCATAATCTGCGCCGGTACAATACCGCCATGTGCCTGTCGGATAGCATACGGAACTTTTTCCCAAATATTGAAATATGCGTTGTAATCGCCATAGATACGCGATAAGGTTTCCGGCTTTACATCATCAGCCATAGCTTTATAATAGTCGGTTGTATGGTTGGTTTTGAGAAACTCCATAAATTCATCACTAAAGCCGTGCATTTCCGTTCTCCTTATTTTTAGATCCTCTATCTACTGTTTTTACTTTGGTTGTAGCGGTTTACTACTTCTTGCAAGCGTGCAACTTCCTTATCGCCAAGTTTTGTTTTTTTATTTGCTATATCTTCGTCGTTCATAGTTTTTATTTCTTTCCTGTCCTTTCCATTACTTGTAGAATAGACAACGGCATTTGTAAGTCCTAAGCGTTTGGCCATAATTAAATCTCTTGTATCCTGCTTGTCTTGATATCCTTTATCAGTTTGAATTTTTTTAGCGCGAATTTCATCAATTTTACTTTTAATTGTTTCATCCCGTAGAT
>CAYOYE010000191.1:0-2212 GCA_964408115.1 uncultured Azospirillaceae bacterium | reverse complement strand
CACTCATTATCATACCAGCTGATAACTTTTACAAAAGTATCCGTCAACTGAATACCGGCTTTTGCATCAAAAATAGAAGTGTGCGAATCGCCAAGAAAATCAGAAGAAACAACGGCATCTTCGGTATAACCCAAAATACCTTTTAATTCACCTTCCGAAGCCTTTTTCATAGCCTGACAAATTTCTTCATAAGTTGTCGGCTTTGCCAAATTGGCAGTCAAATCAACAACCGAAACATCCAAAGTCGGAACACGCATAGACATACCCGTCAATTTGCCGTTCAAAGCCGGAATAACTTTACCTACGGCTTTTGCAGCACCCGTTGATGACGGAATAATATTACCGGAAGCGGCACGACCGCCTCTCCAATCTTTAACAGACGGACCGTCAACAGTTTTTTGAGTAGCAGTTGTAGAGTGAACCGTTGTCATCAAGCCGTCTTTAATACCGAAAGCATCATTCAAAACTTTAGCAATAGGAGCTAAGCAGTTTGTGGTGCAAGATGCGTTAGATACAAACTGTGTACCTTTAACATAAGAATCCGTATTTACACCGCATACAAACATCGGAGTATCATCTTTAGAAGGAGCAGACATAACAACATATTTAGCACCGGCATCAATATGACCTTGAGCTTTTTCTTTTGTTAAGAACAAGCCGGTAGATTCAACAACATATTCAGCACCGATTTCATTCCATTTCAAATCGGCAGGATTTTTTTCGGCAGTTACGCGGATAGCTTTACCGTTTACAACCAACTTACCGTCTTTTACTTCTACAGTACCGTTAAAACGACCATGCATTGTATCATATTTCAGCATATAAGCCATATAATCAACATCAATCAAATCGTTAATACCTACAATTTCAATATCGCTGCGAGCTTGAGCGGCACGGAAAACCAAACGTCCGATACGACCAAATCCGTTAATACCTACGCGAACAACCATTATATTATCCTTCCTTATAATTTATGTGCGGACAGCCCCGCACGGGCATATAGTTAAAAACTAACGACAATTTATCATTAAAGATAAATTTTTCAAGCAAAATCTTCTTATTATTGTTATTTTGCAAACGCTAACCGTATGATACGCTTGGAAAACCGCTGTTTTGCGACACATTACAAATACTGTTTTACTGTCGGTTTACAACATTTTTATCCACCGCTATTTGTAAGAAGCGCGCCTAATTCTATCGTTAATAGCCAAACCGAGTCCGGTATCCGGTATCGGAGCTATGGCAATTTTTGTAAATTCGTTTTGGGCATCAGCTAAACGCAAAAAGGCAAACAAATTGCCGGCTGCCTCACGCAAATCTCCGGTTTTGCTCAAATTCAACTTACCGTCTTTTGCACCAAAACCAATATAAAACTCATCATCATTCGGGGCTTGCGCATTAATTCGCAAAATATGTTTAGGAGCATAGTGGCGCAACATTTGCCCAGGGGCAGTCGGCATATCCGGATTGCCAACCGAAACATAGACCTTTTCGCCCAAAAAGTTTTCTATATCTTCTTTAGTTGTTCCGCCGGCACGCAAAATTACGGCTTTAGGCGTTGTCAAATCAATAATTGTAGATTCCACGCCCACACTACAAGCTCCGCCGTCTAAAATCATATCTACGGCATTACCAAGTCCTTCTGCCACATGATATGCCGTTGTCGGACTGATTGACTGGTATTTATTGGCAGACGGGGCAACAATCGGCACACCGCTACGCCGAATTAAATCCAAGGCTATTTTATGGTTCGGCATTCGTACCGTTAATGTTCGTAAGCCCGAACAAGCCAAATCAATACTCGGATTTTCTTCTATCCGGTTTAAAACAAAAGTCAACGGCCCCGGCCAAAAACGTTTGGCAAGCGCAAATACCCGGGCATCCGTTTCGGCATACTCTTTCAAAAAATCAACTTCGGCAATATGTGAAATAAGCGGATCAAAATGCGGGCGCTGTTTTGCGGCAAAAATACCTGATACTGCCTGCATATTATAAACATTTGCCCCTAAACCGTAAACAGTTTCCGTTGGAAATGCGACCAAACCGCCGTTTTTAATTGTTTGTGCCGCCTTTTCCATATTATCGGCGGTATAATCGTAAATATTACCGTAATTTTCGCTCATCTTTTTATACATTAAAAATTTCCATCAGAGCATTTTCCAGATTATCTTCGGGATAACCGTCCAAAACACTCATATCTTCTCTATCCACT
>CAYOYE010000190.1:0-2215 GCA_964408115.1 uncultured Azospirillaceae bacterium | reverse complement strand
GTTACAGTGCTTATGGCCATAGTGCCAAAGAATGTGCGGAAAATGAAATTCAGCTGCGGGAACAGATAAAAGCCGGGTTATATACTTCCAACAGGGAAATAATGTTGGATGCCTATTTTGATGAATGGATATTTGCATTAAACGGACATTTGTATCGTCGGCATTGGATTAGTTTTTTAATGCGCTGGGCCGATGTTGTACATTTTAATCCGATTGAACCGACCGATATTAAAAAACTGATTGCTAAAGTAGAAGAAAATCGTTTGGTGGTGATTTTTGCCGAGGGACGTATTACCGAAAGCGGCGGATTGATGAAAATTTACGAAGCTCCCGGTTTGGTGGCCGATAAATCTAAAGCGCCGATTATTCCGGTTTGGATAGACGGTCCGCAATACGGCTATTTTTCTAAAACAAAAGGGCGTTTACCACACCGTCCGTTGCCGAAAATGCGTATTTATGTCGGTAAGCCGCGTAGCTTTAAATTGAAAGATGAACTACGGCGTCAGCGTGATCATATCAGCAACGAAGTTTATATGATTTTGCGCGAGATGTGTTTTGATATTAATTATGATAAAAATATTTCTTTATTTGCCCAACTGATGAAAACCGCAAAGGTTTATTCGCGTACCGGATTTTTATCAAAGCGTCCGAGAGTTATTGAGGATATTAACCGCAAACAAAAATCTTATAAGGATATTATTGTTGCGTCATTTGCCTTGGGAAGAAGTTTTAAGAAAATTACCAAAGTCGGTGATAATGTCGGTGTTTTGTTGCCGAATACCATAGCTACGGTTTGTACGTTTTTCGGTTTGTCGGCATACGAGCGGATACCGGTGATGATTAATTTTTCGGTTGGCGCGAAAAATATGATTTCTATGTGCAAAACGGCGCAGGTGAAAACGGTTATTACTTCAAAAACATTTATAATTAAGGCAAAAATGGAAAATGTTTTGGAAGATATGCAAAATAACGGCTGTAAAATTGTTTATCTGGAAGATATAGCCAAGAAAATGTCACTCTGGACCAAAGTTAGCGCCTTAATCAGTTATAAAATTAAGCTGATTCCGCAACGTGTCGGCGGTAATAAAAGAGCAGTCATCCTGTTTACATCCGGTTCGGAGGGCGCGCCTAAGGCCGTTGTTTTGAGCCATGCCAATATTATTGCCAATATTAAACAGATGGCGGCAATCCAGACCGTAAACTTTAAAGATTTGTTGTTTAATGCGTTGCCGATGTTTCATAGTTTCGGCTTGACAGTCGGAACGTTGTTCCCTCTGTTTGAGGGAGCAAAGCTGTTTTTGTATCCGTCTCCGCTGCATTATCGTGTGGTGGCCGAACTTGTTTATGAACTCGGGGCAACAATTATGATTGGAACGGATACGTTTTTGCGGGGCTATGCTAAAATTGCTCATCCTTATGATTTCCATAACGTTCGCTTGATGTATTCGGGCGGCGAGGCGGCTAAACCTGATACACGCAGTATGTGGATGGAACACTCCGGCGTGCGGATGATGGAGGCCTACGGCTCTACGGAATGTTCACCGGTTATGACGGCAAATAACGGTATTTTTAACAAATTCGGCTCAATCGGTAAATTATTACCGGGGATGCAGTATAAAATTGAACCGGTTGACGGTATAGCCTCCGGTGGCGAACTCTGCGTAAAAGGACCGAATGTTATGCTGGGCTATTTTATGCCGGATAATCCAGGGGTTTTAGTGCCGCCGGCTAACGGTTGGTATCATACCGGAGATGTGGTTGATTTAGATGAAATCGGCTTTTTCACTATAAAAGACAGAATTAAACGCTTTGCCAAAATCGGGGGCGAGATGGTTTCGCTTAATGCCGTACATGATATGGTGATGGCTGCAACGCAGGAGATGGGACCGGAATATGCTTATGGCGTTGTTTCCGTACCACACGAAAGCAAGGGTGAACAAATTGTGCTTGTTACCAATAATAAGGAAGTTACATCGTCTTTGTTGCACGATTATGTTAAAGCTAACGGGCTGTCCGAACTTTATTTGCCGAGAGTTATTTTATATCGGGAACAGTTGCCGGTATTTGCAACGGGTAAGGCAGATAACGTTACGTTAAAAAAAGAAGTTTTGGCAGAGTTATTTCCACAGGATAAAGCCGCATAATGCTGATGTGCAGATAAATTTTGTGGGTAGTTGTTTTTTTAATTGCGCTTTTTTTAAAAGCGTATATGCTG
>CAYOYE010000189.1:0-2230 GCA_964408115.1 uncultured Azospirillaceae bacterium | reverse complement strand
GGTAAAAAGTGGAAAACTTCACAAAGATAATTGTATTTTTTCCATTAATCAGGCAAACCTAAAAATGAAAGGAATAGTGTTTTTAATGCTCACCGGAAATTTTAAATATAACCCGATAGATGATGTTGAATGTTTGTTTGCCAGTCGCAACCAGCAAACCGAACGGCGTAATTCCAACGAGGTTGTCGTTGAAATCGCCGGAAAGTGGGATAATATGCTGCTGTTCTTTGCCTGGGAAGAAAGTATGCGTTGCCTACACATTTCCTGCCTGATGAATTTAGAGCCGGATAATGTATCAACTCCTAGTATTTTTGAACTGTTAGCCTTGATTAACGAGGATTTGTGGGTCGGCTATTTTTCTTATTGGGAAGAAACGAAAATGCCTGTTTTCAAGCACTCTGTTTTTATTGACGAAGACGAGATTAACCTCAACGGCAAACTTTCGCAAATCATCAATATAGCCATAACCGAATGTGAACGGGCTTACCCGATATTTCACGCCGTTCTCAAACAAAACATAGAACCGCGCAAAGCCCTTCTGCCGCTCATCTTAATGTAATAAAATTAAACTGTCGGCTTTATTTTTCCACCTGTTGCCACTTTATCCGACAGCGAACAAGCTCGCTTTTGGTATCGGCATTGCACAGCAAATGAAAACTCTCATCTGTCTTAACCGTTGTTTCAACGCAAACCGTTTCACCAAACAACGCTTCTTTCAAAAAACAAATTTCTATTTCACGCGGACAATGATGCAAGCGATATTCTCCGGCAACACACTCACTTGCCCATACCGGATATACCGCATTATTAACGTGCCTGTTTACGTCTATGTCATCAAAACGCACCCGAAAATCGGTTATGCTTTTTGCCCCTGTCGGCATTTCTATTTTAGGAAAATCCGTTTTAATCTCACGCTCATTTATGGCGCAATAGTTCGGAAAATATTTTTTCAAGGCAACCGGTCTATGCGCAACGGCATCTACCAACACCCACAAACTTGAGGCCTTTATAATAGCTGCGCCGCTACTGTCTTTAACAACAAAATCTCTGACTGCACCCCACAACTTAGCTTCACTCGGCCAGGTTTCCACCGTAAACTTTTCGTGCATTTTCGGGAATTTTGCAATCTCCAGCCGATAACCCGCGCCAACCCAAGCCACACCGAGTTCGGCACATTTTGCAAAACCGAAACCGAGCAGTTCGGCGCTTTCAACTGCAGCTTCCTGCAAAAAATTCATTAGTGAAAGGAGTCGCAAAAAGCCATGACAATCAACTTCATAGCTTTTTACCACATAATCTTTTTGATATTTTCCGACCATTTTTCCAAACTAAAAAAGTTTAGAGTTGCGCGCATATCCGGCGATTCGGTAAGTTTGGAAACGATTTTCCAGTCTTTTTGTATATGCCTCGCCCTTATCCGGATTTGACGAGTGATATTTTTTTGCGGCATTTCTCCAACTGTTACCGCTCTTTGCATATAACTTACGCAAAAACTTTGCGCTGTACTTAACGTTTTTCTGCGGATCTATAGCTTCTTCTACTGAAGAAAAAGCCTCACCATGATATTTTAAATTGATTTGCATACACCCGACATCTATGCTTGTAACTCCCTGCTTTTGCAGTTTCCTCACAAACGCCACCGCCTCATCACGCGAAGCAAAATAATGCCCCTTTCCGGCAACATTAACAGTCCATGGCCAAGCCACATATCTATTCTGTAGACTGTCCCATCTTCCGCTTTCCACAACGGATATGGTCTGCAACAAATCTAAATTTACCCCATACTCTGCGCCAGCTTCTTTAGCGGCCATATAGCACAAAGACTTATCGTCTATCAGCTCTCTGAGAGGTAAGCCATCAGCGTCTTCATTTGCATAAATTGCATTACTAAACAAAACAATAACGCTAACCAGCAAAAAACAAAATTTATTAAACACGACTGCGTGTCATCCCTAAATACCGTCCGACTGGCAACAGGCCTCCCGTCTTTTAAGAATTTCAGCCTGTTTGGCAACTAAATGCGGCACAACCCAACGGTGTTATACCAACTTAACGTATTATTAAAATAGATTAACAAAACGTTAAACAAGATTCATATAGCACCTATCTTTTTAAAAATCCAGCAAAAATTTATTATTAGTGTTGAAAAGTTAGAATGTTATCGGCTATCATTTTGTTATTACGAATAAAAATCTAAAATTTTTCTGTTATTAACTCCCGTTAATATTAA
>CAYOYE010000188.1:0-2240 GCA_964408115.1 uncultured Azospirillaceae bacterium | reverse complement strand
TTTTATTATCAGGACTTGTTTCAGCCGCCGTATTTTCATCCGTATGTTTGGCAGAAGAAAAGAAACCGGCCACAGAAACGGAAGAAACTTCGCGTAGCGGTGCAATATTGTTCCGTATAGAAAATATTAAACCGCTGGAAAATACCGAAGGTACTGTTGAAAAATGTTCGTTTGTTCTAACCGCATATAACCGTATGGATAAGGCTGTTAAAGAAGCAGATTTGGAACTGCAATGGAATGATAAAATTTCCGGAAAATATATTATTGACGGAGCCGAAGTTAAGCCTGTATCTGCCAAAGATGCGGTTAAGGCTATTACACAATCCGTCAGCCTGTACAATATTGCTCCGCACATTCAAAAGAGTTTCACATTTACGGTAGACACAAATAAGTGCTATTTGTTGCTGGATAATTTGGTATATAAGGTAGAAAGTTGTGCTACGGAAGATGACAAAGTCGTAGTTAAAAATAATGTCCAAACCGGTAAGCCGAATAGCTGTGGCGATAAGTTTGACTACATCAATTCTCAAAATCCGGAATACTATGCCGAATTTAAGGATAAACCGGATAGTATGGCCGAAAAGCAGGATGATGAAGCAAAACAGGAAGAAAATACGCGTATAACAAATCTTTATCATGACGTCTTGCTGGAAATTGAAGAAATCGGGAAAACAATTCATTCGGTAGAGTGAGGAAACAATGCAAAGGATTCTGCTCGTATTATTGTCAGTGTGGTTTGTTCCTGCGGTTTGTCAGGCTCAGACTTTTGCGCCTACCGTAACGGGTAGTTCTGCGGTGGCTGCTTCAAGTAATGCCCCGAAGTTTGCTACGGATAAACCGGTAAAACAGGCAAAACCTGCCAAAAACGGTAAGGCGGCAGAAAAAAAGAAAACTGCGGAAAATCTAAAAGAGCCACCGGCAGAAGTTGCCGATATGGCTGATGCCGAACAACAGCGCAAAGTTATCAAAAATTTTGAAGGTCGTAAGGACGAAAAAAAATACGATAACAGCTCGCGCAAGGTGTTCCACTTCAAAATGGTAGACGGTAAATTGCAGATGGATGATGATGATAACCGTTCCATTTTGGTGTTTTACGATAACTATCAGATTCAGAAAGGAATGGACGGCTTAGTAAGATGTACCGTTCGGTTATATGTTTTGAATGATTTGCAGACCCGTATCAGCAGTTTGGGACTAAAGATAAAGTGGCCGGAGATTTCTGCCGCTATTCAAATGGATCAGGTTAACCCAGGAGTAAAAACCTATAAGGATATTATGTTATTGGGTAACGGTTGCTATTCTATGGATAAAGTTCCGGTTATTGAAGTTAACCGCTGTCGTGTAAAAGGAATGTCACAACAGGCGTGTGCAGATGCCGTCAGATGGTATCAGGGCGTAAAATAAAAAAACTCGTTTTTACAATGACACATATAAAAAAAGCCTCTTTTACAGAGGCTTTTACAGGTGTTTTTTTAACTAGTGAAATGTCCAAAGCAATCTGTTATCATTACCGCTGCAGTAAGTTGCGGCGGTGGCAACCTGCATAACTTCACCGGAACAAACAACGTTACCCGAAGACGGGCATGAATCCATATAATAACCGCTCCATGCATTAACGGCAACGGATGTCAAACCGGAAGATGTAGAACCCCAGTCCAAAGTAGCTAATTCAATGCAAGCATCCTCAGGTACTCCGGAAATTCCGATGGCAAAACCTTTTTTATATTCGTTTGTACCCGATGATTTTCGGAAAGCGTAACCGATATATACACCTCCGCCGAAAGGGTTACTCATATTTGTGCCTGAATTACCGCCGCTTCTCTCGGTTATTTCAAAGTAGGCTTTAGAGTGGTATCCGCCGTTAAATATTTCTTCGGGTGCAAGTTTTGCTTTTTTTACAATGTTTTCGTTTAAGCCTTCGTATGTTCCTTGCGAGCTGAAAAGTGTGCGCGTATTGGCTGCCATCTGCGCGACTAAATCTACGGTTTTGTTGATCTTAAATTTCATCATGGCTTTGGAGTATCCTGCTATACCGCCGACACTTAAAACACCGATAACGGCTAATACGCCCAGCATCTCAATCATACTCCGTCCGGACTGTCCTAAATCTGTTGATACTTTTTTTGCCGGTGTACGGATTTGGCACACGTTGCGCAAAAAGTGCGGCGTATCTATCGCCGAAATACAAAAATTTTTCATAATTTTCTATATTCGCATATGAGATCGCCAGCTGACTGTAT
>CAYOYE010000187.1:0-2250 GCA_964408115.1 uncultured Azospirillaceae bacterium | reverse complement strand
ATATTATTGTTTATTTTTAAGGAGAAAAAATTATGAAAAAAATGTCAAAAAATAATGTGTTACACTCCCAAAAGTTGAATTGCCACAGCAAATACAAATCGGGGGGGGTAATACATTACCGCATACACTTTAAACTATATCTTAAATCCATTTTCCAAACATTTTTATGGCAAATCTGCCGATTTGGGCAACTTGCAAAATTGCAAGTTGGTGGACGGTTTATTGATAAGTCCGCATTCGGTACTAAAGAAGTGCAAGCAGATTTAGTGCAAGGCGGAAGAAGTATGATAGAAATGTTGGGCGTTTTAGCCATAATCGGGGTCTTATCCGTTGGTGGAATCGCTGGTTACTCTAAAGCTATGGAAGTAATTAAAATAAACAAACTTATTTCCGGATATAATCAGATTGTTCACGGGGTATTGGAAAGAGGATCTAAGGTTTGGACGCAGAACGGTCAATATACTATTTCGGCTGATGAGCTGGAAGCTCTTAATCTTATACCGGACGGCTTTAATGAATTAAGAGATTCAGAGGGCATTAGTTTTGGATTTCAAAACAGTACTTCATATTGCAAAATAAATATATCATTACAGAAAAACAGTGCCAAAACGGAGTTTAATTCGCAATTTTGTCGGAAGATGCTGCACAATTTTGTTATACCGAGTTCGGATATTATGCACTTGTTTTGGTTACATACCTATACGCTAAATCCTGATAATTCTAAATCTGATTCTCAAAGCCTTCATCTTACATACGGTTCGCGTTATTGTAAGGGTGATAGAAAATGTATCAGAGATATTTCGCCGGTAGAAGTGGCAGATATTTGCAATGCTTGTGAAAGCGGTAAGAATTGTACTTTTGTGATGGAAATTGATTGGGCATATTAAAAAACGCGCCAATGGTCCGGCGCGCCGTAATTTTTAGTTTGTCCGCATTTGCATTTTATGCAGCTGCCGTAATTCCTTTAAGTTTGAAATATGCTTTTGTTGAAGGCGACTGTCTGCCTTGTCATAACGGCTGTAAGATGTTAGCTTTTTGCCTTGTTTGGCGGCAATTTGTTTTACGCCGTTGCCTTTTGAACCTGCAGCTTCAATATCCTGAACAATTTGCGACTGCATCTCGTTATTTAGCTTTTCTTTGCCGTTAATCGCACGTTCAAGTGATGACTTTACACCGTATGCCCGGTAGATTAAATAAGTGTACGCCAGACGCTCTTTACTGACATTTTCAGGCAATGTGAAAATACCTTTTTTCAGCTGATTTTTAATTTGTGCATATAACCTACTTTTTTCTTTTGCCGAAGAAAGTATTTCAATCGTATTGTCATAGTAATTATTCCAAATTTTTTGCTCCGATTCCGTATTTTCCGCAGATTTGCTCGGGGTGTTCGGTTGCACCGTATTTTCAGCAGCTGTGATTTTGGCAAAAGTTTCGGTATCTTCTGCCGTAATATACGTTTTTTGCGGTACGGTGTTTATGTTTTCCTTCGGGGCTGAAATTTTGTTTTTATTCATGGTATTGCCTGATTTGGAAACAAACAGACCGGAAATTACAATGGCGGAGGTCGTTAGCGCTAATTTAACGGCATTTTTGACTTTTTGCGGATTTACGGATTTAATTTTTTGCCACAAATTAGCCCACATACCCGACTTTTTAACAACCTTTTGTTCTTGCTTTGGTTGTTGCGCCGTTGAGGCGGCGGCCTGTAATTGAACATTCTGTTGTAAAGCCATTAAGGATTTTAGTTTTTTCTTTGCCGATGAAACGTCTTTGCTTTCCCGATCATCAGCCAAAATAACTCCGATATAGCGGTCAAAGGCTTTGTAATCTTCGGGTTTGATAACGATTCTGTCGTTGTTAAAGGCAATAACATAGCTTGTAGCTTCGTTAATCAATTTGATGATTTTATTTTGAGTGGCACTAAAGAAAAATTCTTTTTGGGTTTGAGAACGATAATCTAAATATTGCCGGCTTTTCTTATCCAGTTGTTTGGCAGACAGATAGGATTTTTCACCGAACAATCTTTCCCAGATACCAACCTTACGGTTGCGGAAATATTCTTTAGCGTCAAATCCGTCCCGTGCTTTCATTGTATTAAAAAGGCGTTCGGCTTGTTCTTCATAAGCAAAGGTATCAATGTAGTTTGCAAATACCGGATAACTGATTTTATCAAAAGGTAATTTATTATTTTCGTATAAATCTAAAAGATAATCGGCTTTTTCCGCAAGTTTTTCTTTTTCTTCATGTACG
>CAYOYE010000186.1:0-2262 GCA_964408115.1 uncultured Azospirillaceae bacterium | reverse complement strand
AAGGTTGTCTTTCTTCATCGGATAATGTAATATTTTCAAACTTAATAGTATTGTTTTCCATTGTGTAACTCCCTTAAATTAATTGTTGATTTCTTTTTTTACAGCTCTGTTAGGCTACGTCATTAGCTTTAAGAGCTTTTAATTTCTCTGCCTTTTTCTCCTCATCGCAAAGCGGGCAGAATTTATGCTCACCGGAAAGGTATCCATGCTTCGGACAAATTGAAAAAGTCGGAGTAATGGTTATGTATGGCAGGCGATAATTCGTCAGAACCTTTTTGATTAATTCTCCGCAAACTTTTGCAGACGAAATTCGCTGACTCATATAAAGGTGAAGAACCGTACCGCCTGTATATTTAGATTGCAACGAAGATTGCAAATCCAATGCTTCAAACGGATCATCCGTATATCCTACTGGTAATTGTGAAGAATTCGTGTAATACGGATTCTCTTTTGTGCCGGCTTGAATAATCCCCGGATAACGCTTTTTATCTTCGCGGGCAAAACGATATGTTGCACTCTCGGCAGGAGTAGCTTCAAGATTATACATGTGTCCTGTTTCTTCCTGCATTTTTACCAGACAACCGCGAATGTAATCAAGGAAGCGTTCGGCGAAAGTTTTACCCCATTCATCGGCTACGTTATGCTCACCGTCCGTAAAGTTTTGGATCATTTCATTGATGCCGTTTACGCCGATTGTAGAGAAGTGGTTGCGCAGTGTGCCTAAATAACGCTTTGTATAAGGATATAAACCGTTATCAATCAGGCGCTGAATGACTTTTCTTTTGATTTCCAGCGAGGTGCGGGCAATGTTCATTAACTCGTCAACTCTGGCAAACAACCCGTTTTCATTTCCCTTATAAACATAGCCCAGACGAGCGCAGTTAAATGTTACAACACCGATAGAACCTGTTTGCTCTGCCGATCCGAACAAGCCGTTACCACGAGCTAACAGTTCGCGCAAATCCAACTGTAGACGGCAGCACATTGAACGAATTTGCCCCGGTTTCAATACGGAATTAATAAAGTTTTGGAAATAAGGCATACCGTATTTTGCCGTCATCTCAAATAACAGCTGTGATTTTTCGTCTTCCCAAGGAAAATCCGGTGTCATATTATATGTCGGAATTGGGAACGTAAACGGTCTTTCCAAAACATCGCCTGCCATCATAACTTCAATATAGGCGCGGTTAATCATATCCATTTCTTCTTGCAAATCTCCGTAGGTGAAAGGCATTTCTTCCTGCCCTTCAATAATCGGCATATAGTTTTCGTCATGACCGGCTATATGACCGCCGATATACGGGTGTTGATTGCGTAAATCTTCCGGACAAACCCAGTCAAACGTAAAGTTAGTGAACGGTGTTTGTGAACCCCAGCGTGAAGGTACGTTTAAGTTATAAACCAGCTCTTGAATAGATTGTTTTACCTGTTCAAAAGTCAGATGATCTTTTCTGATATACGGTGCAAGATAGGTATCTACCGAAGAAAACGCCTGCGCTCCGGCCCATTCGTTTTGTAAAGTCCCCATAAAGTTTACCATCTGCCCTACGGCCGAAGATAAATGCTTCGGAGGGTTAGCTTCGGATTTACCGCGTACACCGTTAAAGCCTTCTTTTAATAAGTTTTTAAGTGACCAGCCGGCACAATATGCCGCCAACATATCCAAATCATGAATGTGAATATCGCCATTGCGGTGTGCTTCTCCGACTTCTGCCGGATATACATGGCTTAACCAGTAATTAGCCGTAACTTTACCGGAAACGTTCAAAATTAAACCGCCGTTGGAATATCCCTGATTGGCGTTGGCATTAACACGCCAGTCCAATCTTTCCAGATATTCGTTAATAGAACTTTCAACATCAACCATAACCTTATGATCGGTACGCATACGGTTGCGCTGTTCACGATATAAAATATAGGCTTTGGCTGTTGCAAAATAGTTGGCAGAAATTAAAACCTGTTCAACCACATCTTGAATTTGCTCAATGGAAGGTAAGGTTTCGGCAAATTTATGATTAATTACTTTCATTACCTGTGCGGTTAAAAGCCAAGCATCCGATTCGTCAAATTCGCCGGTTGAAGTTCCGGCTTTTAAGATAGCATTATAAATTTTGCTTTCATCAAACGGCGCTAATGTACCGTCCCGTTTGGTCACACTTTCAACCTTTGATTCTATTTTGCTGAAATTATTGTTTTGCTCTGCAGCCATAATAAAAAATCTCCCCAGTTATGTTTTTATCTCATCTATGGTATATACAACAT
>CAYOYE010000185.1:0-2275 GCA_964408115.1 uncultured Azospirillaceae bacterium | reverse complement strand
TCGGAGGTATGCGAATTGTGT
Source organism: uncultured Azospirillaceae bacterium (assembly GCA_964408115.1). GTDB lineage: Bacteria > Pseudomonadota > Alphaproteobacteria > RF32 > CAG-239 > RUG410. The sequence continues at coordinate 2,254 of CAYOYE010000185.1, read as the reverse complement.
TTCAATACCGCTCGGACAATATTGTTTGGGATTTTAATACATTTGAAGAAAAAAATGTGCTGACAGCCAATACGGATGTGCCGGTTTTTGACGAATATTTGGTAAAGTTAAATATTTTGTGGCGTTGGCTAAAACGCAGCGGTTTGGATTATAGCGAAGAATATGATGAATATCAGCGGGAAATAAAAAAACGTTATGGAACGGAAACGGCAACAAGTAATATTAATTTGGCAAGTTGTCGTACCGATTATACGGACATGGAGGTGGCGATTAATGCGGTTAAAATCTGTGATACGAAAAAATAAGTCTGTCAGTTATACTTTACCGGCACCGATAAAAGGTCTTAATGTGCGCGATAATCCGGCGGATATGGATGTCGGATATGCCGTTGTGATGGATAATTATATACCGTCAGACACAAAGGTAGTTTTGCGTAGCGGCTATGTTGAATATGTCGGATTACCGGAAAAGGTTTATACTTTAGCCGAATATAAAAATGGTGATAATGATGTATTTTTAGCAATTTCCGGCGGCAGTCTTTACAATATAAGTTCGGCAAAAAATGTATATCAATATGCGCACGAAGCCTTGAATAACGGTAGGTGTATAACACGTCAGTATAAGAACTATTTATATTTTGTCAGCGGTAATGATGTGCCTAAAGTGTATTATATTGATGATGACGGAACGGAACATTTTTCCGACTGGGAATTTAGTGCCGATAATTTAGAGCCGTCACGCATTGTAAACGTTAATGTTTCTAAACAGCGTTTGTGGTTTATTGAAAAAGGAACAATGAAGGTATGGTATCCGGAAACGGCGGGAAATATTGCCGGAGCGTTAAATTATTTTGATTTTTCTTCGGTGGCGCGATTTGGGGGCGAGCTGGTGGCGGTTGCTAACTGGACACAAGACGGCGGAGAGGGGATAGATGATTTAACGGTATTTATTACCTCGCAAGGTGAAGCTCTTGTTTATGCCGGACAAAACATTAATAACGCCGATGATTGGACCTTAAAAGGTTCGTTTAAAATAAGCCGTCCTATAGGATATAACTGTATTTTGGATTATCAGGGGGATATTGTGGTAATTTCCGAGGACGGATATATTCCGCTGTCGGGCGCGCTACCGTTGGAGAGGGCAAATTCTTCCCAAATTGCGTTTAGTGATACGATCCGCAGTCTGGTTTTGGATAGAACCGCCAAAAATTCCGGTAAAGCCGGTTGGCAGGGAATTATTTACGGGCGGGGCGGTTACGGATTGTTTAACGTGCCGGTGGCAAATCAGTTTGAACAGCATGTTATAAATCTTAATTCCGGAGCCTGGTGTCGTTTTACGAATATTCGTTCTTATTGTTGGTGTGAATATAATCAACGTCTTTATTTCGGCTCGGATAACGGTGTATATTTGTTTGATGAAGGGTATTCGGATAACGGAACGCCGATATGCGGACATATTGAGCAGGCGGCAACTAATTTGGGAACAAATAACCTGAAAAAAATACAGCTTATTAATCCGCGCACAAAATCAAGTTCCGGATATTCGTTGGTAATTTATCTTAATATGGATTTTGAAAGTCAAAAGATTGATTATCTGGAACAAATCGTGCAAAGCGGCAACAATAAGTGGGGAACGGTTAAGTGGTCAAACTCACAAAAACCGTTGGGCGTTTACTGGGCGAATTGCGGAAATACAACCATTCGCAGCCAATGGATAGCCTGCTCGGCAACCGGATATAAGGCCGGTGTTGTGTTCAAAACCAAAACAAGCGGAAATCGGATAGAATGGTATGAAACGGGAATACGATATGAAATCGGTAACGGAATCCTCTAAAGGCGAATATCAAATTTGTTATGATGTTGACGGTAAAATTGCCGAATGGGTTTGTCGGGGGCTTAATTTTGATTTTAGGCAGCTGCAAACCAATATAACTTTTGGTTTTGCCGTAGACGGTCAAACGGTCGGAGGTTTGATATTTCATGATTTACGGTATGGACAAGATGTTTGGTGGACGGTGTTTTCTACCGATAAAAGATGGTGTAACCGGCGGATGCTAAAGCAGATGTTCGGTTTGGCGTTTAGCGGTATGCAATGTCGGAGAATTAATATTTTGGTTAGCAAAGACAATGAAAAAAGCCTTAATTTTGTGCAAAAACTCGGTTTTGTAAAAGAGGGATTGTTACGATCGTTTCGGGAAAACGGCGAAGACTGTTTTTTGTTGGGTATGCTGAAAAATGAATGTAAATGGATTTAA
>CAYOYE010000184.1:0-2310 GCA_964408115.1 uncultured Azospirillaceae bacterium | reverse complement strand
GCAAAATCAAGCGTAAAAGTTTGGGAATGCCGTAACTGCGGACATATTGTTGTCGGCACAAACGCACCTGCCGCCTGCCCTGTTTGCGCTCATGCTCAAAGTTTCTTTGAAATCAGAGAAGAAAACTATTAATTTATGCTCGGCTTTTGTAAGGTCGCACTTTTTCGCGACCTTTTTTTGTTTTAAAAATTGTTTATGAATCGGGGATTTTGCTTGAATAAAGTCCTGATTACGGCTATTTTGGACGTAATTAGACAAGGATTTTGAGGAAAAAATGACAGACTTATTTGAATCGTCAACAGCACCCGTAAGTACGGAATATTCGGCTAATGATATAGAAGTTTTGGAAGGATTGGAACCGGTACGGCATCGCCCCGGTATGTACATCGGCGGTACGGATATTCAGGCTATGCACCATCTGGTGGCCGAAATTTTAGATAACTCTATGGACGAGGCAGTTGCCGGATACGCTAACCATATTGACGTAACCGTAAATGCAGACGGGACGGTAACAATCACCGATAACGGACGGGGAATACCGGTAGACGAACACCCGAAATACCCGGGTGTTTCGGCGTTGGAAGTCATTTTAACAACTCTCCATTCCGGCGGTAAATTCGGCGGTGGCGCGTACAAAGTTTCCGGCGGTTTACATGGAGTCGGCTTGTCGGTTGTTAATGCACTTTCCGAAAAATTGGTTGTAGAAGTGGCGCGCGATAAAAAACTTTATCGGCAGGAATATTCTCGCGGAAAACCGCTTACGGCGTTGGAGCTTGTCGGTAACTGTCCTAATCGGCGCGGCACATCCATAACTTTTAAGCCGGATGCCGAAATATTTGAGGGTAACAATACCTTTATCGTAAATCGGATTTATCGGATGGCTCGGTCTAAGGCCTTTCTATTTAAGGGTATCAAAATTAATTGGAGTTGCGCACCCGAACTTATTGCCGAAGGCGAATCCACTCCGCAAAAAGCCGAGCTGAATTTTCCGAACGGATTAGCCGACTTTCTAAATATCCAGATAGGCGAACGCAGTACCATAAATCGGGCCGCCTTTATCGGAGAATCGGAGCTGGCAAACAACGAAGGGCGGGTTGAATGGGCTGTTACCTGGCCGGTAGATGAGCATGGATTTTCGTATTCTTACTGCAATACGGTAATTACACCGGAGGGCGGAACTCATGAAACAGGTTTCAAATCGGCCTTGTTACGCGGACTTAAAGAATACGGAGATATGGCAGGTTGCAAAAAGGTTTCTGCCGTAACCGCCGAAGATTTTTTGAGTAATGCCTGCATTATGCTTTCGGTATTTATTACAGATCCGCAATTTCAAGGACAAACCAAAGATAAATTAACGTCTACAAAGGCCATACGGTTGGTAGAAACAGCGGTTAAAGATTCGTTTGATCACTGGCTTTCTTCCGATATTGAAAATGCCAAAGCCTTGTTGGACTATGTTTTGGAACGGGCAGAAGCGCGGCGGAAAAAGAAAGAAGAAAAGGCACAAAACCGCAAAGCGCCGACTAAGAGATTGCGTTTGCCGGGGAAACTGGCAGATTGTTCACAGGCGGCTGCCGAAAATACCGAAATATTTATTGTAGAGGGAGATTCGGCAGGAGGTTCGGCAAAACAAGGCAGAGATAGAGTTACACAGGCTATTTTACCGTTGCGCGGTAAAATTTTGAACGTTGCCAGTGCATCGGTTGAGCGAATCGCCCAAAATCAAGAAATCAAAGATATGATTGAGGCTTTGGGCTGTGGCATAAAAGATAACTATAATGAAGAAAATCTACGTTATGAAAAAATCATTATCATGACAGATGCTGATGTAGACGGAGCGCATATCACCTCGTTGTTGATGACGTTTTTTTACCAGCACATGCCAAAGCTGATTGAAAACGGACACCTCTATATCGCTACTCCGCCGCTTTATAAAATTGTGGTTGGCGGCAAAAACTATTACGCGCTGGATGATGATGAAAAAGACCGTATTTTAGCCCGAGTCGTTAAAGGTAACAGCAAACCGGACATAAGCCGTTTCAAAGGTTTGGGAGAAATGAGTCCGACACAGCTAAAGGAAACGACAATGGATAAGGAAAACCGCGTGTTGTTGCGGGTGATGATTCCTAATACATCTACCGAAGAAGGGCGATCCGAAGATTTTGAAACCAGACGGAGAGTAGAACAACTGATGGGAAAAGATCCGGAACAGCGCTTTCGTTTTATCATAGAGAGAGCCAAATTTGTGGACAATTTGGATATTTAGAATTTCAAGCTGTAACGGCTAACAAAAAACAGGTTCTTTTATTT
>CAYOYE010000183.1:0-2312 GCA_964408115.1 uncultured Azospirillaceae bacterium | reverse complement strand
AATAAATCAGCATTTGGTACTAAAAAAGCACAAGCAGATGTGCTGCAATACGGACGTTCAATGATAGAGATGCTTGGTGTTTTAGCTATTATCGGCGTGTTGTCGGTTGGAGGAATTGCCGGCTATACCAAGGCTATGGAAGCCTATAAAATCAACAGGCTAATCGGACAATATAACGAAGTTATTTACGGCATTTTGGAAAAAGGGTATGCCGCATGGAATCCGACAGGGAAACAACATACACTTTTAAGAGATGAGCTGGGCGCTCTCAATCTTATCCCTGATGATTGGACAGGGACAGGAACGTTTACCGACAGCCTGAAAAATTACGTTGCAATTCAGCAACTGCCGAATTATCTCGCCATGGATATACACATTGGAGAGAAGGATGCGGAAATTTTTAATACGAAAATGTGTCGTGAAATCGCTAATAAGTTTGCTAAACCTAATGCCAAAATTTTGAGTTCAATTGGCATGTACAGTGGATCAAGTGATGATAACCCTACCGCTACAACCGGTAACAATTTTTATGGTGATAAAATAGAGCCATGTTCTAATAATGGTAGAAGATGTATCCGAAATATCACGCCTGTAGAGATAGATAGTATGTGTACAACGTTTTGCAGAAAAAAATCTTTATGTAGCCTATACTTTCATTTTCTCTGGCCGTTCTGATCATACCGGCTCAAAAAATAATGCAAAAAAAACAGAGCTTAAACAAATTAATGCCCAAACTCTGTTTTTTGCGTTATTTACCGAAAATCGGACGTTTTTCGGAGACATAATCATCAATAAAATGTCCAAAGTATTCGGTTATTGTTACCGCTACAGTAAGTTGCGGCATCCGAAACCGACATAATATCGCCATTGCAAGCGGTTTCACCAGAAGTACTACAGGAATCAAGTGCCATACCGCTAGCAATATTTACAGCAACGGAAATTAACCCTGCCGAGGTTGTTGCTCCCCAATCAAGCGTAGCTAATTCTATGCAGGCATCTTCCGGAATATCGGAAAGCCCAATAGAAAATGCTTTTCCATCATAGCTATGGTTAGATTCTTTTGTTGCCGGAAATATCTGCACACCGCCGCCAAAAGGATTGCTCATATTAGTATTGCCATTGAACCCATCATTTGTAAAATCTGCCCTTGAATGGCTACCACCGTTGAATATTTCTTCCGGAGCCAGTTTAGCTTTTTGCACAACCTCTTCACTAAGTCCTTCGTAAGATGATTGAGATTTATAGAGAGTTTTTATATTGGCTTCAATCTGTGATACCAAATCAACGGTTTTGTTGACCTTAACTTTTGTCATAGCCTTTGAATATCCGGCAATACCGCCAACTGACAGCACACCGATTATTGCCAACACCCCCAGCATCTCAATCATACTTCTCCCGCCTTGCACCAAACCTGCTTGTAAATTTCCTCCTCGTGTACCCTTTATTGTACCCGTCGTCAGAAACTTACGGCGCATCTGCCCCACACTCCGGACGTTCTGCGTGCCTTGAATGGAGTTATTATTTGCGGAATTTTTAATAAACCATCCACCAACTTGCAATTTTGCAAGTTGCCCAAGCCGGTAGGCTTGTTTAAGAACCGTACCCGAAAAAATATCTGAAAACAAGTTGTAAAAACGGTGATTAAAAGCGGTATTTTTTGCCTGATTATGCAAGGATGATTTGTGTTTGTTTAGGCCCTCAACCCCTGAATCTGCAGAGAGAGAGAGCATTTTTGCTAAGCCTTTTTGTGAGCTTAAAAGCATCTTAATTTCTCCTGTTAAAAGTTATAATTGCAACCGAAACTATAGCCGATACAATTTAAAAAGTCGTTAAAATATTCTGTTTATCCACTATAAGTTTTTTTTAGTCTTGCGGTGTATGTTATTTCTAGGCAGGCAAAAAAATACCCACCACAATAAAATGGTGGGTGTAAAACGTTTTTCTAAAGCTCTAGTCGCGATTATTCAAATCAATCGGTTTTTCTTTATCATCAATGGTCAGCCCCTCTTCAAGGATGGCATTAATCTTTTCAATGTCCGGATCTACCGGCTTATCAGCTTCAGCCGTATTCGTTTCCGATAAAACTTCTTCCGGAGTAACTTTTGCCGGAGCTTGTTCTTCTTTGTTTTTTTCGTTAGGTGTAAAGTTGCTCATAAACTTTAAGGCTTCTTCTATTTCTTCCGGCGAGTTTTCTTCTGCTTCAACTTTGGTTGCCGGCGCATTCTTTTTAGCCTCTATATTCTTTTTAGCTTTTTCAATCTGGCTTTTTGCCAACTCTTTTCCCTTATTTGCCGCATCTAAACTTTCTTTGA
>CAYOYE010000182.1:0-2355 GCA_964408115.1 uncultured Azospirillaceae bacterium | reverse complement strand
TTTGCTAACGGATACGCAACCGCTTCCGCCTTTGATGAAAAAATATAATCAAAGTTTGAATGCGGACGAAGTGGAATACGGAAAGATAGCCAACCCGGCAGTACACATGATTTTGAACCAGCTTCGGCGAGTTGTTAATGAAATTATCAAACTCTACGGCAGGCCGTATGAAATTTGTCTTGAAGTCGGAAAAGACGTTGGGCTTTCTACCAAAAGACAAGCAGAACAGGATAAAAAGCATAAAGAAGATGAAAAAAAGAATGCCGCAGCCAGACAATATCTGTCGGACCAAAATATGCCGATAACTCGTGACAATATCTTAAAGCATAAGTTATATGAGGAACAAGGATTTAAGGATGCCTATGATCCAAATGTGGAGATACCTCACGATTTTTCCGGGTTTGAAATTGAACACCTATGTCCGCAGGCGGTTGAAGGATCCGACACCTACAACAATTTATGTTTGGTCAGCCGTAACGCTAATTTGGGCAAGGGAAAGATGTTCCCTTATGAGTGGTTTGAAGTCAGATATAAGGAAAATCCGGAGTATATTAGCCGGATTTTAGATTATACCAGAAAACATCTGCCGCCTCAAAAAGCATGGCGGTTTGAATCGGATGCTCGCGAAATTTATGAAGAAACAGGAGATGCCGATGCTACCAACCGATATTTGGCAGACACGCGATACGTTTCTAAAATGGCGATGCGGTATCTCAAGGCGATTATTGATTGTCCGACAGATCAGGAACACACCGAAAATCGGATTATTTCAATTCGCGGACGCCAAACGGCAGAATTACGCAAACGGTGGAATCTCTTGGGGTTAGAATATGATTTAACCGGTTTAAATCGGGAAGTTCCGCGTTATATTGCTTTGCCGAAGGAGGTGTATAATCCAAAGACAGGGGAAATTTTTGATCGGACAAAGAATCATGATTGGAAAGCAAAACCGCGTATTGATCACCGTCATCATGCCATGGATGCAATTACGGTTGCTTGTGTTGACTGGTGGATGATTCAAAATATGAGTGATGAAGAAAAATTGAAGAGTGCGTGGATTAAGCATTATCCGCTCAAAAACGTTTCTCATTTTCGTGAACGGGTAATTGAAGTTTTGAAAAACATAAATGTTTCCCACAAACCTGAACACAGTAAAGCAGGACAGCTGCATAAAGAAACAGGACGGACTGTGTTATGTACTAATCCGGAAGATAAAAATGCAATAATAACCGTTTATTCCAGAAAAATCTTGCAAGTATTGAAAACCTTTAAGGATTTAGATAAGCTATTAGTTTCACCTACCATTAAAGATGAATGGCATCCGGAAATTGCCAAAAGTCGTCAAAAGCAAGCTGAACTCAAAGAAAATTTTGAATTGTATAGCAATACTGCAGAGCAGATTCTAATTGCAGAAAACGAAAAGGCCATAGCCGAGGGTAAGAAAGAACGTAAAATAACAGAGGCGATGATTCTAATACGTGCCTTTTCCATTATACAAGATAAAAAATTGTGGAAAGGCGGTAGTTTTCGTTGTTATGAAAACAGTTCTTCTTTGGTGTATATTCCAAAGCACTACTTGGCTTACGAGGGGAGGAATAACTATTGCGTAGACTTTTATCAGAAAGACGGAAAAGTCGGCTGGGAGGTAATTAAATTATTTGATATAAACCAAAAAGATTTTATTCCTCAATGGAAAAAAGACGGAGGTAAGGCAATTTGGTCCATTCAACAGCGTGATATTCTGGAGCTGGATACACCTGAAGAATGGCAAGGTTATACTGATAAACCGCGTTGTTTGGCAAAGGTTAAAAAATTTAGTAATGGTTGTTTGACACTTGATTATTTAACAGATGCCAGAGGAACAACAAAAGCTAAAGATGATCCGGATTATATGTTGGTGCAAAGTCTGGTTAATCGCGGGCTAAGTTATCTCACTTCGCATAAGGCTCGCAAGGTGGAACTAACTGCTTTCGGTCGGATTAAGAAGAAACACAAGGCTTTATGGAATGGGACGGCGGTTACGAAATGATGTTCTTAGCGGATGGTCTGTGATGTGGATAATCTGTATGTTTGACTGTCCTGTGCGCACTCGCACAGAATCCCGTAAAGCCACACGATTTCGCAATATCTTACTGGATAACAGGTTTATGATGAAACAGTTTTCAGTCTATCTGAAACCGGTGAAAAGTCTTGATGTCGGAAGAACTCTGGTAAAAAAAATGAGCAAATATATACCGGATAACAGTTCTGTATCTTTTTTATATATTACTGATAAGCAATATTTGATGACGGAAAATTATCTGGGAAAATATTATTAAGAAAATGAAGAAGAAACACGTGAAAAAGAAGGACAAC
>CAYOYE010000181.1:0-2360 GCA_964408115.1 uncultured Azospirillaceae bacterium | reverse complement strand
CGTTTTCAAAAAGAAAAGAAGACAGAATTATCGTCGTAAAAACGGTCACAGACAAAATATTACATTAGTAAAAATTACTGATGTTTGCGGTAAATAATTTTAGGGAGAGAACGTTATGGCACATAAGAAATCCGGTGGTAGTTCCCAAAACGGGCGTGACTCCGAAGGTCGCCGTTTAGGTGTTAAAAAATTTGGCGGTGAAGCCGTTATTCCGGGTAATATCATTATCCGTCAACGTGGTACTAAGTATCATCCGGGACAAAATGTAGGCTTGGGTAAAGATCATACGATTTTTGCTACGTCAGAGGGAAAAGTTGAATTCAAAACTAAAGCCGATGACAAAGTTTATGTTTCCGTTGTTGCGGAATAAACTTTTACTACGATTGATTTAGGGGCTTAATGCCCCTTTATTTTTATTTTGAGGGAGATTATCTCAAACCTAAAGAAAAAGGTATTGTAATGAAGTTTTTGGATCAGGCTAAAATATATATCAAAGCAGGCGACGGCGGTAAAGGTTGTGTGGCTTTCCGGCGTGAAAAGTTTGTGGAATTCGGCGGCCCGAACGGCGGTGACGGCGGTGATGGCGGTAGTGTATATTTTGAAGCGGTGGAAAATTTGAATACCTTGATTGATTTCCGCTATCGTCAGCATTTTAAGGCACAAAAGGGACAGCAGGGCCTAGGCTCGGAAATGACAGGTTATAAGGGCGAAGATTTAATTATCAAAGTTCCGGTTGGTACGGAAATTGTGGCGGAAGACGGTGAAACGGTGATTGCCGATATGGTTAAAGCCGGCGAGCGTTTTTTAATAGCTAAAGGCGGTAAAGGCGGTTTGGGAAATACCCGTTTTAAAAGTTCTACCAATCAGGCGCCGCGTTATGCCGGACCTGGTACTCCCGGAGAAGAAATTTGGGTTTGGTTACGCCTGAAAATTATTGCTGATGTGGGTTTGATCGGCTTGCCGAATGCCGGTAAATCTACGTTTCTTTCGGCGGTAACTTCGGCGCGCCCGAAAATTGCATCTTACCCGTTTACAACGTTGCATCCGCATTTAGGGGTGGCATGGACAGACGGTAAAGAACTTGTTTTGGCAGATATTCCGGGGCTGATTGAAGGAGCGCACGAAGGAGTCGGTTTAGGCGATAAATTTTTGAAACATGTGGAGCGTTGCTCGGTGTTTTTGCATTTGCTGGACGGTACGGCAGAAGATGTTGCCGGCGATTATCTAACGATTCGCCGAGAGTTGGAACTTTATAATGAAGCGCTTAAAGATAAGGCGGAAGTTGTGGGGCTGAATAAATGTGATGCGTTGTCGCAAGATGAAATAAATGAGAAAATTTCGGCCTTACAAAAGGTCTGCAATAAGGAAATTTTTGCAATATCGGCGGTTGCCGGTCAGGGGCTGACAGAGTGTTTGCACGCCGTAGGAAAGTTTGTGGTAAAGGCGCGTAAAGCCCAAAAAGAAGAACAAAACGTAATAATAAACGGCAAAGATGCGGAAGATACAAAGCCCTGGTCGCCGTTGGACTAAATGGAGAAATAAATTGTCTGAAAATAAAGAAAATTCTATTTTACAAATAATTACAAGCACGCTTGACGATATGAAAGCCGAAGATGTTAAAGTAATAGATTTGGCGGGTAAAACGTCTATTGCCGCCTATATGGTTGTTGCCAGCGGTAACTCAAATCGGCATGTGTCTTCTATTGCTCAAAAAATTCAAGAGAACTTAAAGGCTGCCGGATGTCCGAGTTCTATGGAAGGTGAAACGCGTGCAGATTGGGTTTTGATAGACGCTTTTGATGTTATTGTACATATTTTCCGTCCGGAAGTTCGGGAATTTTACAATCTGGAAAAAATGTGGGCATCGGTTGCCAATTTGCGCGAAAAATAATTGTTTGGCGGTGCTGACGAGGAGCTGAATATGAAAGTTACGATTTTGGCTATCGGCAAGTGCAAACACAGTTCACCCGAGGCGCAAATTATTGCTGAATATGTAAAGCGTTCGGGGTGGGATATTATTATTAAAGAAAAAGATAATTCCACGCGCGAGGATGAGGGCAAATTTTTACAAAGTTCCATTCCGTCCGGTGCAAAAGTTATAGTTTTAGATGAACGCGGCGTAAATATTAAAAGTATGGAACTGGCACAAAAAATAGAAAAATGGATTGTGGACGGCTGTTCGGAAATTTGTTTTTTAATCGGTGGAGCTGACGGTCATTTACAGTCAACGCGGGATATGGCGGATTTAGTTTTATCCTTCGGTCAGCTGACGTTGCCGCATATTTTGATGCGTGCCGTTTTAAGCGAGCAGATATATCGGTTGCAAACTATTATCAATCACCATCCGTATCATCGGGAAT
>CAYOYE010000180.1:0-2367 GCA_964408115.1 uncultured Azospirillaceae bacterium | reverse complement strand
CTTAATCATGGAGAGTATACGGTTTCAGTTGCAGTGGCGGACGGATACCAGCAGGCACTCATCCGTCAGACCGCCGGTTTCATGATCGGCCGTTACAAAAACTTTTACAGCTTTTTGCGAATCCGCAAAGGCAAATACTTTTTGTACGGCACTATCAAAACGCACCAAAGCATCTTCCATACATTGATATTCGTTTCTATGCGAACATTTATCAATATGAGCTTCTTCAATCATCACAAAAAATTCTTTATCCTGTGCGGTCAGCTCCGTCAACAATTCATCGGTCGCAGCACTAATATCGCCTATATTTAACCGAATATCCATTTTTTTGCGCGCTTCGTTTAGATATTTTTTTATATCTTTTTCATTGTGGCGACTGGTGGTATGCGCATAAAATGCCGATGGGGTTGCCCCATAGTCGCTATCGGAAGAAAGAATATATACCGCCTTGCCTTTATCTGCCATTTCTTCGGCAATCGTAAGATAGCTGTTTTCTGCCGCATCTATACCCAAATATTCGTTATTGGTTTTAATACCGCAGGAATATGCCGTAGCCGCTGCCGCCGAATCCGTAACAACGTTGTTTGCCGAAGCCGTACGCAAATACAAATTCGGTGTTTTAGTTTTGAAGAACAGTTGTTTGTCTTTGGCGACACAATCAATATGTCCTTCGCTCATACCGTCACCTATCATTAATATAACGCTTTCGGCTCTGGCCTGTGCTGCCGAAAACAAAAGTGCTAAACAAAACAAAAATTTTTTCATATTATCTCTCCGTACAAGTTATATAATTAGCATAACGAACACCGTAATCATCAAAATATTTGAGAGCCACCCCGTTCATTATTTTATTTTCATATAATTTCAAAAATCCGGCATCCGGCACAACCCTTAACTTGCCGTTTGTTTCGTCATACACCAAATCCAAACCGATTAACGTGGCTTTTAGCGGCTCTGCCTCAATTTTATGATAGTTATCCGGTGTAATGACAAACTCCGCATATTCGCAATTATTTTCGTGCTTGATATAAACGGCAGCTGTCATCAGACGGATATATTCCTGCAACAAAACAGGAGAAAACATCTCTAAAACACCTTCAACTTTTTCGCTCATAAAACCTCTCTTTTAGTGTGGACGATTTTCTTTTATAACCGACATCATTTTAATAAATTCGGGTGAGTTTGCAATTTCATTTATTGACTTATTCATTTTAATCCGCCAGTTGGGATATTCCTTTACCGTACCGGGTGCATTATCCAACACAATTTGCCGATAAATATCGTTCAGACGCACCAAAAACAATGCACTGTTGGTTGCAGCACCGTATCGGTTCAACAAAATATGGATATTATCCGGCGCAAAATCGCCCTTTTCTACCGTTTTTTCCATCTGTTTTTTATCATTTTCCGCAAGCATATTCATATTAGCAAAGGCTTTAAGCATATTTATGCGGTCGCTCTGCCTACCCCGTAAATTTTGGCGATATTGTTCATCATTCACATAAAGACCGCACTTTTTGAAAACTTCAATATCTTCGTTAAGCCAAAATCCGCAAGCCGTAGCCTGATCATGGGTAGACGTTTGTGCCAGCGACATATACATATATTTTTCCGGACGAATAAACGAGCCGTCCTTTTCTTTTTGTCGGCAAAATACCTTATATGACAACAAACCATGTTGTGCAATATATTCTCTGAAACCGTCCGGTACCGTACCTAAATCTTCGCCGATAACCATACATTTACGGCGATTACTTTCAATATTGATAACAGCGGTCATTTCTTTCAAATTATAATAAACATAAGCTCCCTGCACCACCGGATTATCTTTGGCAAAAAAGCCCCAAAACAAACGTTGCAACCCCATAGCATGATCTATCCGCAACGCACCGGCATACTGCATATTTTCGCGCACTAAACGGATAAACGGCGCATAATGTTGACGGCGCAATGTTTGCGGATGATAAGGCGTAAATCCCCAACTTTGTCCACGCGGTCGCATGGGATCTGCCGGAGCGCCGATACCGGCATCTAAAACATAAGATTTAGGATTTTCCCACACTTCCGCACCGTTAGAAGCTGCTCCGATTGGCATATCCGCATATAAACCGATTTTCATACCCAACGTTTCGGCATATTTTTGAACGGCTTTTATTTGTTTATCTGCCAGCCAATGACAATACTTATAAAATTCTATACGACCGGCATGCAACTGTCTAAACTCCTCTACATATACAGACGAGGCATCTGCCAAAACGCTCGGCCAATAGCGCCAAAAATCTTCCGGATACAATACTTCCAACAGCACTTCAAAGGTACATAAATTTGTAAGTTCATTTCCTTTTTCCGCCGCATATTCGGCAAAAG
>CAYOYE010000179.1:0-2391 GCA_964408115.1 uncultured Azospirillaceae bacterium | reverse complement strand
GGGTATATATCACCAGTTGAAAAGCTCTTTTATCAGAGGAGGCAAAATGGCAAAAAGTCGTTGTAATAAGGTGGAAAGTTTGGAACATTCCGAACACAACCCGCACCACCATCATCACGACGTTAGCGAAAAGACGGTCGGTTATTTACTGATTTCTTTTGGTATAAATATGTTGTTGACGGTGGTAGAGATTGTCGGCGGAATATTGGCCGGTAGCATTTCACTGGTTGGTGATGCCTTACACAACACTTCCGATGCTTTTTCTATTTTAATCGCGGTGATCGCTTTTAAAATAGGACGCAAAAAAGCCGATGGAAAATACACCTATGGCTTTAAGCGGGCAGAAGTTATCGGCGGATTCGTAAATCTGATATTGCTGTTCATTTCCGGTGTGTATTTGGCGGTTGAAGGAATCGGCAGGCTAATTGAACCGGTAAATGTTGACGGCAATACCATAATTTGGGTTTCTGTTTTGGCCTTGTTTGTTGATACCGCAACTGCGATGCTCTCGCATCAGGATTCCGGTCATAACACAAATATGAAAATGGTGTTTTTGCACAATTTGGCAGATGCACTGGGTTCGGTAGGTGTGATTGTTTCCGGTATCTTTGCCGTTTATTTTGAGTTCTATCGGGTAGACGGAGTAGTAGCACTGATGATTGCCGCATATATGATTGTACAGTCCGTACTGTCATTTCCGAAAATAACGGATATTTTGATGAACGCTGTGCCGGAAGGTTTGGATTTGGAACAGATTAAGTCGGCCTTATCCAAAGTGAAAGGTGTGGAAAACGTACATCATCTGCATGTGTGGAGCATTAGTGAAGACAACGTTTCGTTAGAGTGTCATCTGGTGGCACAAAATAATGACGTTGTGGCGGAAACCGTAAAGATATTGACAGAAAAGTTCGGTATTGAACACTGCAATATTCAAGTGGAAAAGAGTGCCAATTGCAAGCACTGTCGTTTGTAATATAGCATAAATACAAATAGTTGCCGTAATCAGGCAAAGGAGATTTTCAATCGGACGAAATGCACCCGCAATTCGTGTGGATACAAAAAGCCCGAAAATGTTGTAAAATAATTATTTTAAAATTGACATTTTACGCGCTTTAGTATAAAAGTAAGTACGTAATGTTTTATGAGTTAAGAGGTATAAAATATGATAAAGATAAAATCTCTCAGAGGTAGAGTAAACGATAATGAACCAAATCCGGTAGATGTGCATGTTGGCAACAGAATTCGGTTGCGTCGTACAATTTTGCATATTACTCAACAACAGATGGCTGAAAAACTCGGCCTGACTTTTCAACAGATTCAAAAGTATGAAAAGGGTATGAACCGCGTAGGCGCCAGTCGTTTGTGGGATATTAGTCGCGTGTTGGGTGTATCTATGGGCTTTTTCTTTGAAGATATGCCTGAAGATGTTGCTAAGAACAGCCCGCGTATGCTGAGTAAAGCTAATAACGGTGAAACCGATTTCGTGGAGGAAAATTGTCCTTCTTTTGATGAAGACCCGATGAAACGGAAAGAAACTTTGGAATTGGTTAGAGCTTATTATAAAATTCCTAACCGCATTATTGCCAAGAACCTGTTTAATGTTTTGGTGGCTTTATCAAAGTCTAACAGCAATTTGAGTGTGAGCGCAGACGAAGATAATAAGGACTAATATGGTGCAGGAAGATATTTCCAAGCCTAAATTCTTCGGTCGCCGAAAGGGACGGACTATTCGCAAGGCAAAGAGTTTTCTTTTGGAAGACTTTTTGCCGCGGATAGCATTGGATTTACAGAAAAATCCTAAGGTGGAAACGGCTTTTGACACTCCGAAAAAACAATATCGGCTGGAAATAGGTTTTGGTGACGGTAGCCATTTGGCAGAAATTGCAAAACGAGAGCCGGAAGTCGGCTTTATCGGCGTTGAAGTGTATAAAAATGGGGTGGCAAATTTGCTGTCCTTAATTACCGGTGTAAAAGACGGCAACGAATCCGATTTATCTGCCGAAATTAAACCGGAAACAGGGCGGAGCGATAATATTCGGGTGTTTGATGATGATGTCCGTTTGCTGTTTTCGGCGTTACCTGATGCGTTTTTTGATAAAATATATTTGTTGTTTCCGGATCCATGGCCAAAGAAAAAACACGCAAGCCGGCGTTTTGTTAATCCGGATAATTTGCAGGAAGTTGCGCGAATCTTGAAAAAAGGCGGTATTCTGCAAATTGCAACCGACCATCCGATTTATAAAAAGTGGACTCTGGATGTTATGTCGGAAGACAAAAATTTTCGCTGGACGGCAAAATGTTCGGATGATTGGCGTAATCCTCCGGCCGATTGGGCAGAAACAAAATACCAACGCAAAGCCATAAGAGAGGGGCGGCGTCCGGTGTTTTTTG
>CAYOYE010000178.1:0-2411 GCA_964408115.1 uncultured Azospirillaceae bacterium | reverse complement strand
TGACTGTCTGGCAGAGGTTATCAAAGCAAATCCGGAAAATCAGGAGGCTTGGGATTTATTTAAGCAAGGATTGGCTTCGGATAATAATGATGCAGATTCATTAAGTAAAGCCTATATGTGTTTGGCCGATATTGTGGATGTAAATCCGCAATATGCCGAGGAAGCTATAGAATTGTTTAAGCAAGGATTAGATTCAGATGCAAATAACGGATCTTCTTTATGGATTGCCTACGATTGTATGGATGATATAGTTAAGGCAAATCCGGCTTGTAAGGAAAAAGTTTCGGACATTCTTATTGAGGAATTGGCTAAAGAAAGATTTAATCAAAATTATAATGACAATGATGAAGATTATGGCAATAACTACGATGATGAAGATTACTATGATGACGGAGACTATGACGACAATGAAAATTATGATGATGAAGATGACAAAATACACTTCAATGTTTATGAAAATGCAAAGATAGTCGCTCTGGCGTTAGGTATGAAATATAAAGACAAACGCGTATTACCACTGCTGGAAAATACGGATTATCGTGTTGTTACGGTTGCCAGAAAAATGAGCCATACGTTAATGGAAGAAAGGACATGGCTGTTAGGTAACGTAGCGGTAGATGATTTAGCAAAAATGGACATAAGTACCACAAAAAAGAGTTTTAATATTTTGCTATCGCAGTTATGTAAAGAAAGCAATGTAGAATATAAGGATCTTCGTTCTAATGACAGATCAGAAGCCGTAAATAAACTATTTAAGGATAATGCAGATTGGTTGCTACCGGCGGCATATAACAGTGCCGAAATTATGGGAGGCAATTTAAAAACTTACATTAATAGGCTTGAGCCGTATACCAATGTTCATGATGCTGTATATTGGTTGCCGAAACCGATGGATAAAGAATGTAATGAGAGCTTTTGTCAATTTTGTAATAAATATATTACATATAATAACGAAGGGCAGAATTTAATGCGTCCGCAGTCGGAGTTGGGTATTATCAGCGCCAACTGGAAGTATTTATCCGAAGAGGAACGTAAACTATCGTATAAAGACCTTCTGGCAACCTGTCGTGGGCGGAAGTATCCGAATCAAAAATATGCAGAGTTTGCTACCGAAGCGGCACGTTGGGGTATAGTTAAAAAAACATATAAAAAGTGGGAAAATTTTTATGCCGCCGGTTTAGATACTCCGGTTCCTTTTGATACGTCTAAAAGGTATTCGTTTACCGAAACGGATATAACGGAAAAAGACGGAAAAAAGATAGAAAAAAAGAACGTATATGTCGGACGATTTTTAGATAGGAAAGATCCGCGAGTAGGCTTTTTCGGTGACTATACATACTGCTGTCAAAATATCGGTAAAGACAATGCCGGTGAACCATGCGCCAAATCAACCATGAAAGACCCGTATTCACAACTGTTTGTAATAGAAAATAAAAAAGGCGAAATTATTGCCGGCAGTTGGGTTTGGGAAAACACCGAAGGCAAGTATAGAGATGTTTGCTTTGATAATATAGAGGCTCATACAGATTACGCCCAGAAGCATTTTATCAATGAAATTTATGAACAGGCTGCCGAGGATTTATGCAAAAATCAAAATTGCCACACCGTTTCAATCGGCTTAGGCTATAATGATGATTGGAACAATAAATATGAAAATTTGAATGAAAGCATAAAATTACCTAAACAGTATCATAATCAATATACAGATTCAAATTCGCAGGTTTTGCTAAGAAAAAACACTAACGCAAAACCGCTGGATCATAGTAAAGAGAGTGAACGTTTTATCCGTAACGTTTGTGGAGATGATCGGGCTGAAATGCAGAATGTTTCTTCAAAATGCTTCTACGGAGATGATAAAGAACTGAAAATACCGCAAAGGTTATCCGGTAAGGTGTTGGTAGATAAAGATAAAGGCGTAGTAGGATATATGCTGTATGATGAAAAAGAAAAACATGTCTATGATATGGCGGTATTGCCGCAGTATCGTACAGACAAAAATAAATCATCATTCAAATTATTGCTGGAAGTTATGAAAGATTTGCGGGAAAAAGGCGGAGAATGGGAAGCCGAATTGCGCGAAGATACAAGTTTGAAATTGTTGCAATCGCTGGAAAAACGCGGAGCGGTCAAACTTAATGTCGGTGGTGTAGATCATATAATGCAAGATCCGAAAGATAAGAATAAAATATATAAATTTTATAGCTCGTCATTTGTATTTACACCGGTAGAGGAGTGTGTGGACGTTAAACAGGCTGAAACCGTTAAACAGGCAGAAACCGTTAAACAGCCGACAGCTAAAAACTACGGTATGCAGCAAGCAATAAAAAATAACCAACAGATTAACTGTTAAATCAACGAGATTAGGCTGAAAAAGCCAAAATCCAAACAACATACGCCATAAACATATCAGT
>CAYOYE010000177.1:0-2415 GCA_964408115.1 uncultured Azospirillaceae bacterium | reverse complement strand
TATTATAGTTGTACAACAAAGTTTTAAAAGGAATGAACTATGAAAAAATTCTTGTTATTGGCTGGTGTTGCTTGCTTGTTTGGCGCCAATGCCCAAGCTGAAGTTAGTCAGTATGTTTCTGCTAAATTGTCTTATGATTTCAATAAAGTTAACGTAAAAGAATCTTCTGCCGATGCAGATGTTGCTCACGCTAAATTGAACAAGGAATTGTTTGGCACTCACGTTGCTTACGGTGTTAGAGCCGGTTATGTTCGTGGCGAAATTGAATTGAACAATTCTCGTGACATTAAGAGAAACAATGTTGTTGATGAATATAGTGTTGAACATTTCAGATTGTACAAACACTCTGTTATGGCTAATGCTTATTTTGATTATCTGACATGCACTGCTTGGACTCCGTATGTTGGTGCCGGTTTGGGTACATCTTATCTGAAAGCTGATTTAGGTGATGTAGCAAAATCCGCTAACAATTTGGCTTGGCAGGTTATGGCCGGTGTTACTTATGACGTAAACGCTAACTGGGCTTTGGATTTAGGCTATCGTTATGCTGATTTAGGTCGTGTAAGAAAGAATTTCGGTGGCGAGCATAAAGTAAAAGTTGATGCTCGTGATCATGAAGTTTTGTTCGGTGTTAGATATACATTCTAATCATCGGCTGAATTTAAGAAAAGCACTCTGCTTCGGTAGGGTGCTTTTTTGTTTTGACCGTAATCGTAAATATTGACAAATAATATTTTATGTCATAAATTGTGACTAAATACGTTATTATTAATCTAATTTTTTTATTATGAAAAATAAATTTATTTTTTGGCAGTTGTTGTTTGTTTTATTATTGCTGGCTGCAATAATGGTTTATGACATTTGTTCCGGATTGTATTTTTTCGGCTTTTTTGTGGGGCTGTTTATTCTGTTTTTGTTGTGGGTTTTGTTTTGTCTGCGCCCGCAATTACAGGTTAAGACTCCGCTGGAAATTGCTTATCGTGATGATGACGGTAATTTTAGCTATTTGCCGTATCTGGACATTGTAAGACGTAGTGAGGTTTTCGGAATTTGTCTCGGCGATTATGTTTGGAAGACAAGTGACGAAGAAGACGGCGATTATCTGAGGGTATGCGATTTATCGGAAACTTACGTTAGCAAACGAAGTAAGGGGATTTCTGCGCCGGATGGAAAAGTTGAACCGTATGCCGTAGCGTATATGTATATGAAACTGTTTGGCAAAACGGTTGATATATTAAATGAAAACGGCGTATCGGCAGATAGGTTCAAACGCGGCGGATATTGGATATGCGGTAGTTCGCAAGACGGATATGCAAAAGCCTACGATTTTGTAACCGGTACTTTCGCAAAACAACCGATGTCTGATGCAAAACATATCAGAATTTTACTGCGTAGAAATGATTAAAAGAAAAGCTCTGTACAGATTACTTATAAAAGTGGTTTTGTGCAGAGCTTTTTTGTTTATCTTTTACGATAACCGGCATTTTCCACAAGTCGGCTACAAAGCTCGGCATAAGAAATGCCGATAAATTTAGCCTGTTCCGGCACTAAAGATAAGGAAGTCATACCGGGGTTGGTGTTTATTTCCAGAAAAACGACTCCGTCATCAGGATTATAGCGAAAATCACAACGGGCAACGGCACGACACCCTAGAGCCTTGTACAGTACTTCGGTATAATGACAGCAGGTTTCGGCTACTTCCGGAGCAATTTCGGCAGGTAAAACATGGCGTGTAAAGCCGGAAGTGTATTTGGCTTGATAATCATAAAATTCGTTTTGCGGTTGCAATTCAGTAACAACATAAGATTTTCCGTCTAAACACATAACCGTTAATTCGCGTCCGGCAATAAAGCGTTCTACCAGAATTTCCGTTTGCAAATCCGGATATGATACAGAGGCGGCTTCGTTTCGGTTGCGGACAATGAAAACACCAACGCTTGATCCGTCACAAACCGGTTTTACAACGTGCGGATACGGTATTTTAGAACCTTTTGACAGATATTCGGCAGCCGTAATTTTTTCGCCTTCTGCAACCTTAATATGATTTTGGGCGGCGATGAGTTTGGTCAGGTTTTTATCCATACCGATAGCCGAGGCCTTTAGTCCGGAATGGGTGTACGGTATTTGCAATAAATCCAATAAACCTTGTATTTCGCCGTCTTCGCCCCAGTTGCCGTAAAGTCCGTTATAAACAACATCAGGCTTTTCATTTTGCAAGGTGTCTAAAAAGAGCCGTATGTCGGTCAAATTATGCAAAACAACGGTATAGCCTTTTTCTTTCAGGGCGGCCGCAATATCCGGCATAGATGAAATGCTGACATCGCGTTCTGCCGAAAAACCACCGTATAGCAATAAAACTTTTTTAGACATTGATTTTTTCCTTTATAATCTGAAAATTTCTGTTATTATCCGATT
>CAYOYE010000176.1:0-2428 GCA_964408115.1 uncultured Azospirillaceae bacterium | reverse complement strand
AAAAGAAGCCTTTGCTGACAAAAAAATAATCAAACATAAAGGCCTCTACAATAATTTCAAATCGTGAACATAGTAACACAAAAATTTTCCGTTTGCAATATATTGTTGACAAAAAAATGCGTTTTTCACAAAAAAAGGAGTGCCCAAAGGACACTCCCCTCTGCAGTTACCTTAAATTTATTTTTAGAATCTATACAAAATACCTGCCGTTACCTCTTTCATATTATCGGTATATTCAGACCCGATGTAAGAATAACGTCCGACTACGCGTGCCGCAAAATTTGTATTGAAATCATACTGTAAACCGATACCGGCGCGATACCCTACCCTGTCGTATGAACTTTTCGGCAGATTTTTGTATTTGGCATGATATATGGCTGTACCTACCGTACCTAAAACACCAAAGCCGGAGCATAGTATCGGGTATTTTCCGTAAATATCAAGCGCATATACGGAAAAATAGTTTTTGGCACGCGCGGTGCTATAAGTTGTTTTACTCTTTAGCTCACCCGATTGCTGATACGAAAATTCAATGTTGTAGTTTTTATAAAGCTGCATACCGAAATCGGCTTTACCGGAGTTAAAATCTTTTTTCAGATGACGGGCATCACTCCCTTGCTTAACGTAGGAATAAACATATTCAGCTCCGACATACGGACGATAATCGTTTATATTCCAGCTCATTGCCTCGGCTTGCGTAACTGCCAAACAAGCACAAGCGACACCGGATAGTAATAATGTTTTTTTCATCTTTATATCTCCATTTATAAATGTTTAATATAACCATAAGTCCTTTACAACGGTGTATATAACCTCAAAAAAAGTTTTTTAAATGGTGGACATCCGAAAAAATCCATTTATGATATATGTTATGGAGAAAAAAATGATTGTCTGCCCCGATATAAAATGTCAAAAGTGTCCTAGATTGGTGGAATTTCGCACTGCCAATATACTAAAGTTTCCAACCTACCATAATGCGCCGGTGGCCTCGTTCGGCTCAACCAATTCGGAGGTATTGATTGTTGGACTGGCTCCGGGATTAAACGGGGCAAACCAGACGAATCGCCCTTTTACCAACGATTATGCCGGAGATATTTTGTATCCGGCACTTAAAAAATTCGGGTTGGCAGAAGGAGAATATAAAAAGGTGAAAAATGACGGATTTGTGCTGCTAAATGTAAGAGTAACCAATGCCGTACGGTGTGTACCTCCGCAAAATAAGGTTATTGCACAAGAAATAGCAGCCTGTCGTCCGTTTTTACAAAGCGAAATTGCTTCTATGCCGAATTTGCGGCTGATATTATCGCTCGGTTCGGTATCTCATGGCGCAGTATTACAAGCCCTTGATTATAAAAAATCAGAATTTAAATTTAGTCATGGAGCTGAACATAATCTGTATAAACACAACATAATACTGATTGATTCATATCACACTTCGCGCTATAATATAAACACCAATGTGTTGACAAACGAGATGTTTGAAAGCATTATTGCGAGGATAAAAAAACTGATACAAAAAATTTAGAGCTGGAAAATGATCAGAAAAATCGGATACATATTACTGACTTTATTTTTGACGTTAATAAGCATAAGCGTAAATGCTGACGATCTGACAAAACAAACGGAAAACACCTCCGTAAACTTATTCTATGACGGAAAAGACAGTCTGCTTATTCGTATGCGTATTCGTGACGGCTGGCATATCTATTGGGATAATCCGGGGGAAATCGGTAAGCCGACCAAAATAAGTTCCGACAAACCGGAGAATTTAAGCCTGCTAAACCAGTCTTTACCACTTATTGAAACCTCGTTTGACATCATGGATGAGTATGTGTATCGGCAAACCGTTTACTACCTATATAGGCTAAAAACAACGGAAAATACCGTAATATCGCTCAATTTTGTAGAATGTAACAATGAGTGTAAAAATCAAAATCTGTCTTTTACGCTGGATAATTTAGCGCCCACGCCTAAAGCAGAATGGGAAAGCCTGAAAAAACAAGCAGAATTGACTTTTCCGCAAAAAATAACGCTCAACGCCAATAATAACAGCGTATTTTTTACGCAATCTGATATGAGCGATAAAATCAAAGTTATACCTATGCAGTATGATGTTGTAGAACCGGATTCTTTATACCAAACTGCTGAAAATAACGGTTGGCTTATCGGTTGGCAACCTTCGGGAGAGGCAAAACTACAGGATTTGTTAATTATCACACCGCAGAAAAGTTTTTTGGCAGAAATAAATTACGACACCGTAACTTACACACTTTTATATATGTTGCTGGCGGCCTTTATCGGCGGTATCCTACTCAACGCCATGCCCTGCGTATTTCCGATTTTGAGTCTGAAAATTTTTAGTTTGATAAACAATGCCAATTCTACAAAACACAACTATGCCCGAGCATTAGGGTATATCTGCGGAGTT
>CAYOYE010000175.1:0-2466 GCA_964408115.1 uncultured Azospirillaceae bacterium | reverse complement strand
TTAGAAACAGTCTTATCATATCAGTGTGCAGTGCAGTATTGTGCGTGTATTTCTCGACCATGACGGCATATGCGATTCATGCTTATGATGACAGTGAGCTGGATATTGTTATTGATGCCGCGCGCGTAATGGGGATAGAAGATGAAAAAGTGGTGTTGATTAACCGCTTTGTTTTGGACTCACTTATTTTAAATAAAACCGGCAAAATTATTTTGGAAGAAGACAATGGATAGAATAGAATTAAAAGATACACTTAAAACACAGTCTTCTAATGTTGAGGCCGATGTAGATGCCAAGTTGGCGTATCTTTCCGGTGATGAAGTGTTTATCTCTAATCCGTACGAACATAATGATGATAATATGTCGCTGGAAGATGCTTTTAATGCCCAGATAATAGCCGGTTTGCAGGGTGATGTCAACCCATCTAAACCGGTAGCTCCGCGGGTGCAACCAAACCCGATGAATAGGCAGCGACCACAACCGGTGGAAAGATATTCCGGCGTTGTCAATAGAGATAACTCGCATATACCGGGGGCTATTCCAACACAGCAGCCAAGTGGCAGCAGACCGCAAGTCGGTTCGCCGGTAGACAGAGAAAATATGCCATATCAACGGATAGGACAGGTTAATCAGTCGCCAAATGAGCCTTTGAGCGAAGAAATTGCGGATAGAAAACAAAATTTAGCGGCTAAAATAGCAGCTTTGCGCGTAATTTCTCTGCCAGGGGATTATTTGGAAAATAAGAAAAAATAAGTGCCAAAACTTTGTGTTTGGCACTCTAAATCAGGTAATACGTTTTAGTCGTCAATTTCCATAACGTTACGATAGCGTTCCAGCCAGTTATACCGATCTAATACCAGTTGGTTTATTTCGGTAACTTTGCTGTCTTCAATATTTACGGCGTTAGCCACCTGTACAATGAAATCAATCTCACTATCGGCTAAATCGTTGTCCGTATTGGCAACCGTCAGCAATTCCTTAATCAGATATAAGGCTTTAGTGCGGTTATTTAAGGCCGCAGCCTGATCCAATAATTCGTCTTCATCGGCGTAGCTGTAAACCTCGTTGGAATATTGTGAAGGAATTTGATATTGACGCGACAATGTTTTGACAAACGCCCGTTCTGCCTCGTCTATCCGCCCGTCACCGCCAATGACCTTAACGATTAATTTTACAAACAAAATTTTTTCTTCTATAGATAATAAAGAAACATATTCAAAACCGTCCACCGTAAACCTCCTTTTTGAAAATACTCCTATAGTTGTAGCATTAAGCTGCTAAAAAGTCAACATATTACGATAGTTGCTGTGCCAGATGTTCTAAAAACTTTATTTGAATATCGGCGATTTGCTTAACGCTCTCTATTTCAACATATTCGCCGGATGCGTGCATACCTTCGCCGGTGCCGGAGTGCATAATTACGGTAGATCCTTTGACGGCAAAAGCACGAGAATCCGTTGCCCCGCCGATTTGCTCAAATTCTATCTTTTGTCCCAGTATTTTTTCGGCAAAGTTTTTATAATCCTGAATGTAAGGATTTTGCTCGTCCATAACAACCGGAGTGCTTGCCGAAACAATTTTGTATTCTACGCCTTTTTCCATACATTTTTGTAAATTCGTTTCCAGATTTTCTATGCTTGAATTTTCGGTTAGGCGGAAATCAAGCAATGCTTCGGCGTAGTTGGAGATGATGTTGGAAACCTGTCCGCCGCCAATGGTCGCAAAGTGAACGGTATCAAACCAGGTGTCGGTCGGAATAACCAGCTCTTTAGAATAATAAGGATATAACTTACGGATATTGCCCCAGGTTTTGAATAACAGTTCGTTGGCGTCTATTCCCTCCCAAGGCGTAGAGCCATGAGCTTCCTGACCATGGGCCAGCAACTTTACAAAAACCGGATTTTTGCACTTGCTGACAATTTTGGTAATGTCACCACCGACATCATTGTCAAGTACAATTTTGGCAGTAAGCTGCGGATAGGCTTCCATAAAAGATGTGGTTGATTTACTGCCTTTTTCTTCGTCCGTAGAAAGAATTATCCCGAATTTAAGCGGCAACTTGTGACTGATAACATATTCCATAGAATTGAGGGCAACGGCGGCAAATGATTTCATATCTAATGTGCCGCGGCCGTACATTTTACCGTTTTCCGTACGCGGAACAAACATTTCATCAGTAGCCGGAACAACGTCTATATGCCCGAGTACCGCTACATCTAAATCAAAACTTTCGGTGTTGCGTATAAAAATAACCGGAGATGCCGTAGTTTGAAAAATTTGCACAACGGCTGCAGTTTGGCCGAATTTGTTTTTGATGTATTCGGCGGCTTTTTTTATTTCTGCTTCGTTACCGGTTTCGGTGCGAAAACGTATTAAATCTTCTATTGTAGAAATTAAATCCATTTTTTTATCCTTTGCGTCTGATTTTTACCATTTTTTTAACATATTAAGTTACATTGCTTTAAA
>CAYOYE010000174.1:0-2469 GCA_964408115.1 uncultured Azospirillaceae bacterium | reverse complement strand
CTCTTTTTACACATAAATTACTAAAAAAGCAAGCCTTTTTTGTAAAAAAAAGATTGTTTTGCCCAGTCTCAAAAAACTTTCAGCCACCGACAAGCACAAATACTTAACCTTCTTAGAAACAGACTAATTTAAATATTTTTCCAGAATAGTCGTTTTACTTTGTTCTTCTCGGCTAATTTCTTGTTTAGCCTTAGCTATTTCTTCTTCCAGTTTTTTAACCTCGTCTATCGCCTGATTTTGAATCTCAATATCTGGCAGCTGTATTGTCAAGGCTTTTACAGCTTCGATTTTTGCACGTTTTGTTCTATCAAAATGTTCTTTTTTGCCTAATCTATCAAAAGCAAATCTAACAAAATACGGATTCATAGTGGAATTATCGCTAATTCTCAATACGCCACAATGATCTGTCGGATAAAACTCAACATTGCGAGCAACATAAGAAGTCATCCAATTACCATCAATTCCCCACAAAATACTATCCTTAGTAAATCCATTATTTTTAATTGCTTTAATATCTTTATAAGGATTCATATTTGTATATCCTTCTCCGAACAACGTTGTCACATTAGCGGAATACACAGGATATTTAGCTGACTTATTTGTATTTCTTTGTTCAACCCGCTTTCCTATGAATAAATCAAAATATGCTTCATTATCCAATCTGTAGTCTACTAATTTATGATTATTTAAGCTGTCTGATATAATCTCCTCAATTTTCTGCTCGTTTTGCTTTAGTGTTTCCGTATATGAAATAATTTTTTCATCTATGGTAGCACATTTGTCTACAATTTGCTGTTGTATATCCAAATCCGGAACGGGAATTTTGATTTCTTTAAAAACCGGCTTTTTTATATTCTTTATCCCCACACCCTGAAAGCACAATATATTTATTTGAGGCATTATTGTTTGTAATAACTCAAAAAGATACTTTGTCTTAATAACGGTGTTGTCTGTTGTAAATGAATATGTGTGTGACGAATACGAAGCTGCTCCATTATAGTAATTTGCCGCCGCCATTCCGCCATCTGCCATATAAATTGCAATAATGCCACAATTTTTTCATTATAATAAGAAAGAGGCATAACCGTTTAGCAAGAAAAGCAGGCAACAAAAAACTCTGCCGGACAACTGTCGGCAGAGTCAAAATCAAAAGATACAAACGGAAAATTATTCCTGATTGTATGCTTTTGCCTGCTTTTTAGCTTCTTCGGAACTTCTGGCAATATTTACCAAAATAGTCTGTGAAACTTCCGGATGCAAGTTTAGTTTTACCTGATAAATGCCCAAATCTTTAATAGGCTTTTCCAAATAAACATAACGACGAGCAACATCAAAACCGGCATCTTTGATTGCGCCGGCAATATCACGAATTGTTACCGAACCGTAAAGCTGACCTGTTTCGGCAGCTTGACGAATCATAACGGCGCTGAAACCGTTTAAAGATTCGGCTAATTTAGAAGCATTTTCAAACAATTCCTGATTGTGAGCTTCTAAAGCGGCCTTTTGCGCTTCAAAATAAGCCATATTGGCATCTGTAGCGCGCAGAGCTTTACCTTGTGGCAACAAATAGTTACGGGCATAACCGTTTTTAACGGTTACTTTTTCGCCCATTTTACCCAAATTTTCAACGTGTTCTAGTAAAATAACTTCCATCGTAACCTCCTACATAGCAACATACGGCAACAGAGCGATATAACGAGCGCGTTTAATGGCGCGGGCCAATTCTCTTTGCTTTTTAGCTGAAACAGAAGTAATGCGTGAAGGAATGATTTTACCTTTCTCGGAAACATAACGGGAAAGCAACTTCACATCTTTGTAGTCAATTCGCAGAGCATTTTCGCCTGAAAAAGGACAAGATTTTCTTTTAAAAAATGTTTGTTTAGCCATTGTGATAACTCCTATGCTTCTTCAACTTCGGCAACTTTTTCTTCCGAAGCCGGTTCATTATTGAAATCTTCAACGCGAACAGTCATATAACGGATAACGTCTTCGTTCAATCTAACGCGTCTTTCATATTCTGCGATAGCGTTTGCCGGAGCAACAATGTTTAACAAAACATAATAACCTTTACGGTTTTTCTTGATGCGATAAGCGAGATTTTTCAAACCCCAGTTATCAACTTTAACAACCTCTCCGCCCTCATTTTTAATAACTTCGCTCAATTCAGAAACGAGAGTATTAATTTGAGCGGCTCCGAGATCTTGACGGGCGATTAAAACGCCTTCATAATTTGCCATATTTAATATCTCCTTATGGATAACTCAACAAATAGCCTTTGGCAAGGCCGGTTAATGTATAGCCGAATATATATAATATCCGGCAAGGGACAGCTGAATAATACATAAAAATCAGCGAAATGCAAGTATTTTTTGTAAGATAAAGCGTCTAAAATGTTAAAATCGGCGGAAAAATAAAAAAATTGCAAAATTATGTAAAATAATGCTTGCAATTAAAATTTATTTGTTTTAT
>CAYOYE010000173.1:0-2502 GCA_964408115.1 uncultured Azospirillaceae bacterium | reverse complement strand
ATTGAGGTCAGCCAGATTAAACTTGTTAAAGGCTTTTCAAAATTAAATTCTTTTTTATTACCATAAATTTTACGGGAGATAAAACCGTTTATTCCGTAAGCGACTACAGATGTCAGAATCATCAAAATGCGCATAGCAAAAATCCAGGTAATCAGACGCGCTTGCAATTCCGGAGCATAAAAATACGGCAAAACCGTACCGTCTGCACTCATAGTCATGCCGGCAGCCAAAACGATAAATGTAATAAGAGCAACGCCGGTTACTCCGTATGTTTCAAAGCCGTCAGCAGTCGGGCCGCAGGAATCTCCGGCATTATCACCGGTACAATCGGCAATAACCCCCGGATTACGGGCGTCATCTTCATCAATTTTGAAAATAATTTTCATTAAATCTGCCCCGATATCGGCAATTTTAGTGAAGATACCGCCACATATTCTCAAGGCAGAAGCACCTAACGATTCGCCGATGGCAAAACCTATAAAGCAAGCGCCGGCATTATCACGCGGAACAAATACCAGAATAAACATCATCATAATAAGTTCAACGCAAATTAATAAAACGCCGATAGACATACCGGAACGCAACGGCAGATTCATTACCGGATACGCCTTGCCTTCAAGCGAAGCAAAAGAAGTGCGCGAGTTAGCGTAGGTATTGATACGCATACCGAACCAAGCCACCGAAAACGAACCTAAAATGCCCAGTAGCGACCATAATAAAATGCTTGCAACTTTCCACAGCGGAGTAGAGATAAGAACGGCAAAATAGTAGATTATGCAGGCAGCAATAAATACCTCTAAAACCAGCAAAAGTTTTGCCTGCTGTTTCATATAGGTTATACATGTTGCATAAATTGTTTCGGATACCTGCCGCATAGACGGGTGCGTAGGTAATTTTTTGATTCTGAAAAACTCCCATAAACCGAAAATCATACCCAGCAGACATACAATCATACCACACATAAGTAAGGTATTACCTTGAATTGTAAAGCTGCCGAATTCATAAACGGCCTGACCTAAATCCGGAATTTCTAAATCAAGATCAGAAGCGTTGGCTTTGTTGAGAGAAGAAAATAAAGACGCTAAAGTTGCAAGAACAACTTTGCTTATTTTTGTCTTGCCGGTAACCATTGTTTTTTCCTTTAAAAAATTAAAACGCAGCCTCAGTAAGTTCTCCCTTACCGACCTAATACGGGTATTTTAGAGTAGAATACTGAATATTTCATTAAATTTTTTGAAGATATCAACCTATATAGGCAGTTTATTTGAGAATATCCGCCGAAGGTTGAATTTCCAGATATGTCTCACCGGCATTATCGCGAAGGGTAACATCTGCGCCGGCTTTAATCAACTGATTAATGATTTCGTCACAACCGAATAGTTGCGCATAAAACAAAGCGGTGCGCCCCTGACTGTCCTGTTGATTTATCTTTGCACCGGCGTTGAGCAGAATATCAATCATTTCGCTGTTTTGATTGTTGGTTGCGGCATTCATAAGCGGAGTACCGAGCGGAGTTTCCTGATTTACGTCTGCCCCTTTTTCAATTAACATTTGGAGCATAGTTGTGGCGCGTTTCATTTGGTATTGGATTTGTTCTTCCAAATCTTTTAGGGCAATTTTTTCATTTTGTGCTTCTATCAACATTTTTTGTTGTTGTAATTCGGTTGCCGTAGAGGTGGCAACAATTAGCGGCGTCATACCGTTTGTAGACGGAGCATTAAGATCGGCACCGGCATCAATAAGTTTTTCGGCTATAGCCAAATCATCACTTTGCGTTAAGGCAAAAAACAACATGGTATCGCCGTTTTCATCACGCGAATTGACATCTAAACCGTTGCGTATCAACTCATCTAAAGAATCATCTTTTTGAGATGCCAAAATATCCTGTACATAGGAGTCGTCAACATCCGTAGCGGTTTCCTGCGCTGCCGGAGTGCCGGCAAAAAGGAATATGCCTAAAATAGATATTGCAAGTTTTCTCATCGGTTTGCTCCTTAAAGTGATTACACGTTACAAGGTAGCATATCCGTAAAAACTTGCAAGTAGATATTTTACCGATTCGCGAGATTATCGCTCTGCTATATAATATAGTGTGTGTAAGTCAGATGAAATAAAAAAACACCGCTCATTGCGAACGGTGCTTGTTTTTGGCGTACCCGAAGGGATTCGAACCCATGACCCTCGGCGTCGGAGGCCGATACTCTATCCAGCTGAGCTACGGGTACTCAAAATTAATAAATTTTCTATGTGATATATAATTTTACTTGACTTGTCAAGAAAATGAATGTATTAACAAGCAACAATATTGTTAAAAAATAACTTGAGGAAATAAAAAATGTCAAAAAAATGTGATATATCCGGTGTCGGCGTTATGAGCGGCAATAATGTCAGCCATGCCAACAACAAGACACGTCGCCGTTTTATGCCGAATCTGCAGGTCGTTTCTTTGTTTAGTGAAGTGTTGAATAAAGTATTTAAATTAAAAGTATGCTCTAAAACTTT
>CAYOYE010000172.1:0-2505 GCA_964408115.1 uncultured Azospirillaceae bacterium | reverse complement strand
CTATACTTATCCCCCCCACAAAAAACAATATAAACAAGACTGATTTTTTCAAAAGGAGCGTAAAATGGGAAAAATTATTGATTTTGAAGAAGCAAGAGCAGCTGTAAATGAACTCAAAAAAATTGATAGTTATAGTACACTTGGCGAAAAGTTGAAAAACAGTCCGGCATGGCAGGAGTTTGTAGGCGATTTATACCTGAAAGCTCAAGAAAAAATTAAAAAAGTGGCAAAAGGTAAAAGAGTTGTCAAAAGCAAAAAATTGTAAAGCACCTTGCTTTAGGCGGACAATATCTTTTTTATAGCGCGGAATTATATATTTCCACACCGTTTTTTCGGCACTTTGCATAAAACAGAAGATTGCCGTTTGTTGTTATTTTTCTATTGTCATTTTTCAGCGCAACACAAGTTTTGTTTCTTGCATCTGCCTAATCTTATTAGCAACGGCTCGGTGCATACCGGCAAATTCGCCATCCAATTCATCGCAAGTTTCCGCTATTTTTTTATTTAGCTTTTCTAACGAATATTTACCGGCCTCAATATAAGGCGACATCATCTGTTCAATATTATTCGGTTCAACTTTTTCCTTAAATTTTTGTTGAGAAATTTTGCCGGCTTTTTCCACTTCGGACAGTGGCAGGCGTAAATTTTTGTTTGCGCCGTTATAATTCGGCACACAACCGACTAAATATTTGGCGTCAATCCGCCCATGCACAACCCGACCGAATTTTTGCAAAAAAGCAAATTCTCTTTTTGGCAAATCAAAAACAACCTTAACATCCGCAAAGCGAGCGTCATTATAACAGTCAAAATCATCTTTTTTCATACTGTTCCAAAACAAATCTTCATCATAAACGCTTGCCATAGAAGTAATATTGTTATAACTTCCGCCCCGCATATCTTTCGGACAATGAGCGGCTTCCCGATTAAAAATCAGACCGTTTTGTTTGATAGATTCCAGATTTTTACCGTCACCGTAAACCAGACGATGAACCACACGAACATAGCCGGTCGGCAAAGCCGGTAAACTTTCCGGTTTGTCCAACTTTTCGGTAATATTTTCTACCATTTTAATCCCCGACAAATGTTACTTTAATCGCCTAAGCTAAGCCCTGCCCGACTGTCCAAACCGCACTGCCCGACTGCTTTGTTCTACCAGTTTATCATATTATGCCGATTTTTTCAATCCCCTAATTTTATGACGTGTATATTTCTATTATGAGTTTGTGCTTATGGCTTAAAAGTCTTAATTTTAGGCTTAATCTTCTACAATTTTTGTTGTAAGTCGTTCAAAACGTCAGAAAGCTTCATAGATTTGAGCTTATCTTCCATCGCCTTTTGAACGGCGAGTAAGCGATCATCTAAAATATTATGGATATTTTTGCCGACCGGACACTGCGGATTGGGATTTTTATGAAAGGCAAACAGCGTTTCATGTTCCAGTGGTTCAATGGCTTTATACACATCAAACAGACTAATCTCATTTGGCGATTTAAGCAGAACAATACTGCCTCGTCCGCGCGATATTTGCACCATTTTAGCAGCTTTAAGTTGCAGTAAAACATTGCGAATAATAACAGGATTAACCTGAACCGATCCGGCTAAAAACTCACTAGTCAGCCGAAACTGCCCTTTAAAAGTTTCAAGGGCAGTCAACAGGTGTAAAGCTATTGTAAATCGGCTGGAAATCTGCATTTATATCATCCTAGCAGAGTTCGGCATCACCAAAACCAAACTGGGTTAAAGACCCCTCTTTGGCCTGCACGCAAATAAAGTTAAATTCGCCGTCACCGGTATTTTCAATTGTACGGGCAGCTCCGGCGGCAACACGAACGGCAGAACCTTCTTTAACTTCAATTTTATTTTCATTAACGGTGATAATACCGGTGCCTTTCAAAATAATGTAAACTTCTTCGTTTTGCTTGTGTTTGTGACTAAACGGCACTTTAAAACCTTTAGGTGTAGCATTTACGGAAATTTCACAACCGGTCAAATTCAAAGCATCATGCAAAAAGGCCTTACCGTTTTCAAGTTTAGCAATTTGTGTGAAAGTTCCCAAATCTGTTTTTTTATATTCAGTCATTTTATTCCTCCATATTGTAATAACGATTGTTACATTTCAACAATGTATATAAAACATATTTTTTGTAATGTCAACAGTTACAATTAAATTTTTTATTTTAACGTGTAATGCCCTATGCCCCATGCCACAACAAAAAACCCTCCGCACAAGACGGAGAGTTTTCTTTTTGCCCTAATTTATCAACCTTTTGCCATTAACCTAACTCAAGTCCTTTTGCTTTAATATTCATTTGCGGCATTTTGACAATTGCGTATGCTTTCTTAAATTCCGCAGCCTGTATCATGCGGATTCCACCTTTGCCTTTAATTATATAAGCACCGTTTTTATCGGCCGTTTGAGGTGTACCCTCTGTCCCTTCAAAAACTTCTCCCGGTTTAACAAAAACAGCTTGTAATGTTTCTTTCTGTTTTGCACCGCTGAAAATT
>CAYOYE010000171.1:0-2537 GCA_964408115.1 uncultured Azospirillaceae bacterium | reverse complement strand
GTCATTTTCCGTAGGAAAGAAAAAACGCCGATAGTCGGAATTTCGGGCGATAATTATTTGTCGCATATCATCTTTGACGGCAAACGACTTTTTATGCAAACAGGGGCCGACAGCTGCGGCAATATTATTTGTATCGGCTCCGTTCTTCAGCATCAGTTTGACAACGTTTTCTATTATTCCCTTATAAGCGCCACGCCAACCGGCATGCGCCACGCCGATTACTCTGTGTTTGTAGTCGGCAAGCAGAACCGGAGTACAATCAGCCGTCTTAATACCGAGTAAAATATCCGGATTTGTGGTAACTGCACCATCGGCATAAGTTTGATACCATTCAGGTGTCGTTGCCTCAACGGCGGTAGCCGATACACCTTGATGTATCACAAACATATCTTGCCTTTTTTTGTTAAAACAACCGGCAATAACGGCAAAATTTTGTAAAACGTTTTCTTTGGAATCCTGACTTTTGGTGTTGGTATTCAGCGAATTGTATCTCCCTTGTGAAACTCCGCCGTTACTCCCGAAAAAGCAATGTTTTTCTTTTGGCAGATTTGCCGCTTTGTAGCTCATAGAAAGTCCTTTCCGAATTTCATTTTCTCTAAACCGAAATAGCGACATATTGTTTGGGCTATGTCGGCATAAGTCTGCCGATAACCGATATTTTCGGTTGTAACGTTTTTGCCGAACATAATAACCGGTACTTGTTCGCGCGTGTGATCGGTGCCGCTGTAGGTTGGATCACAACCATGGTCAGCCGTAATAAATACAATGTCATCATCCTGCAAGAGCGGGATAATTTCCGGTAATCTGGTATCAAAATATTCTAGCGCGGTAGCATATCCGATAACATCCCGCCGATGTCCGTAGTTCATATCAAAATCTACAAAGTTTGTAAATATCAATGAAGATTGAGTTTGTTTTTTAACCTGCTCAAGGGTAACATTCCACAAATCTTCCAAGCCAACGGCTTTATAAGCCTCACTAATACCCGAACCGGCAAAAATATCGCGGATTTTACCGACTGATACCACATTGATACCGGCATTTCGTGCTTTGTTTAAAACGGTTGTTTCCGGAGGCGTAACCGAATAGTCGTGGCGGTTTCCGGTACGATAAAATTCACCTTTCTTTTCTCCTAAAAACGGACGGGCAATAACTCGGGCAATATGATACGGCTTTACGGCTTTAAAAGCCGTTTCGCAGAGGGCATATAACTTATCTAACCCGAAATATTTTTCATGACAGGCAATTTGTAAAACGCTATCGGCAGATGTATAGAAAATCGGTTTACCGGTTTTTAGGTGTTCTTCACCTAATTCATCTATAATAGCCGTACCTGAAGCGGCTTTATTACCCAGAATACCGCTTAAACCGGCTTCGGCGCAGATTTCGGCAATCATTTCCGCCGGAAAAGACGGATATTGAGCCGGAAAATATCCCCAGTCAAACAAAACCGGTGTACCTGCCATTTCCCAATGTCCCGACGTTGTGTCTTTTCCTTTACTGATTTCGCGGGCATGACCGAATTTGTGTCCGATGGAAATTGTCGGATTACCGCTGCACAATAAAGAAATATCTTCGCCACCGGCTTCTTTTTCGGCTTGTAATAAACCTAACTCGCGCAAATTCGGAATCCGTAAATTTTGTCGTGATTGTGCAATATGAGCTAAAGTATTTGCGCCTTTATTTTCAAAATCGGCAGCATCAGGTGCGCCACCGATACCGAAAGAATCCATCATCAATATAATCACACGTCCGTTCATAATCTTATCCTTTGTAATAATTTGAATTAAGAATTATGATGACACCGATTATTTAAAATTCTATAAATGAAGGGGATGATTTTTTACATTCGGTGATAACGTTGTTGCACCGGCAACTTTATGGGGGAATAAATTTGTGTTTTAGGCGCTGTATTATATTCTTCGGCAGCTTTAAATACTTCTTCGGCAAAGGCCTTTTTTGCTAAATAAACCAAAAACAGCGGTCGTTCCAGCTTTAGTTTTCCCATGGTTTCTTCAAGAGCTTCAAAGCTGTCATAAATTGTGCCGACAAAAAACAGGTTATTTTTTAAATCCGAATGTTTTTTTGCAGAATTGGAAACTTTCATAATTACCTCGCTTGATTATCATTTCCGATACTACAAAAATATGGATTGTTAAAATATTTTAAACCTGCAAACAAAGGTATATTGACGGATATTTTTCTTAGATTTGCGATTCGTTTTAGTTACATCAGGATATATTTTTTTATTTCCAGACGGTTTAATTCGGTGGCGGCGTCTGATACAACATAAACGTTTTGATTCCAGCCCTCTACAATTTCACTGATAACTTCGCTGTCAATCGGTAAATTTTCGTGCAACTTGTTGTGGCTTGATATATCGTGAATAATAAAATTAGCAACATTTGTTTTCATTATAAAAATCTCCTGTTTTTACTCTAATGCCTTAAATATAAAGAATTTTTCACTTAAAAAAAGGTACATAGAACTAAAGTATGTGTTTATAAAATGCAAAAAGTGCTGGTCAGACGATTCCG
>CAYOYE010000170.1:0-2542 GCA_964408115.1 uncultured Azospirillaceae bacterium | reverse complement strand
TCATTTTCTCTTTTCATTTTAAATTTCTTCGTTTATTATACACATTAACATATAATTTAGATGGAGTTTTTTAAATTGTCTAGTCAAAAATTAGGGATAATCTTTATATTTATTCTTTCGGTTGTCGGTTGCAGCCTAACCGATCCGTATATAGACAGACGACGCAACCTCGGAACGCAGGACCACGAAAGGCTCTATCTGGGGCCGTCAAAACCGGAAACTCCCGTTATTTGCTATAACGGACTGGTTACTGATGATGACGAATTACAGGAATTAGCCACAGAAGAATGTAAAAAACAACAAACCGGAAATTATGCCGAATTTGAAAAAAAGACTTATTTTGACGGTAAATTGCTCCTTCCGAACCACGCTCATTACAAGTGCATATACAAAAAGGATAATTAAAAATGAATTTATTAATGGAAAACACCTTAAACCAACTTTTGGAAAAAATTTTTACCGAACTTAATTTAGATAAAAAATTTGCCTGCGTAAAAATATCCGATCGCCCTGATTTAAGCGATTTTCAATGTAACGGAGCTTTAGCTCTGGCTAAAATTGCCCACAAAAATCCGCGTGAAATTGCCGGTTTAATTGCCGAACAGCTGGAAAAAAGCGACATTATAGAAAGTATTTCGGTTGACGGACCAGGGTTTATTAATATCAAACTTTCCGATAATTTTATTGCACAAACGGCAGATAAAATCGCCAAAGACGAGCGTCTGGGTTGCGGGCTGATTGATAATCCGAAAAGAGTAATCCTTGATTATGGCGGACCTAACGTTGCCAAAGAAATGCACGTCGGACACTTGCGCTCCGGTGTTATCGGAGAATCTTGCCGGCGGATTGAACGTTTTATCGGTAATGAAGTTATTGCCGATGTCCATTTAGGCGACTGGGGGACACCGATGGGAATGATTTTAGCGGAAATAATCAGACAGGACGGTAATCTGGATAAAGTAAATTCCTACAACATTGAAGAAATAACCGTATTCTACAAAAAAGCCAACATTCGCTGCAAAGAAGATGAAAATGCCAAAGAAAAAGCACGTCAGATTACGGCTGAATTGCAAGGCGGTAATCCGCTGTATCGTGCTGCATGGCAACATTTGCGTGATGAATCCGTTAAAGCAATTAAAGAAAATTATAAAGAACTGGACGTAAATTTTGATTTGTGGTGGGGAGAAAGTGATGCCCACGCAACCTGTGGCGAAATAGTGCGTTTGGCTAAAGAAAAAGGCATATCCGAAAAAGATAACGGAGCGCAAATCATACGTCTGGCAGAGGGTAACAAACCTAAGCCTCCGGTTATTTTAGTAAAGTCGGACGGCGGATATACCTATAACACTACGGATATTGCCACCATAAAAATGCGGGTTGACGAGCTTAAAGCTCAAGAAATAATTTACTTTACGGACAGCCGCCAAACGCTTAACTTTGAGCAGGTTTTTGAAAGTACGGCCATGCTCGGAATTGCCCCGAACGTTACATTAAAACATATTGTTTTCGGAACGGTAAACGGAGCTGACGGCAAACCGTTTAAAACGCGTGACGGCGGCGTAATGAATTTGGAAACCCTGATAGAAATATCAAAGGAAAAGGTGCGTCAATCGTTACCGAAAGCCGGAGAAGTTGCCGGTTACGGGGAAGCCGAAATATCTAAAATGGTGCAACAAATAGCCGTTGCCGCCATCAAATTTCAAGATTTGAAAAACTCCATTGCCTCCGGCTACATTTTTGAATTAGATGATTTTGCAAAGTTTGAAGGCAAAACCGGCCCGTACATCCAATATGCGGTTGCCCGTATTAACTCCGTTTTGCGCAAAGCCGATGCCAACGGTATAACCGAAGGTAACGTTATTATATGTGCGCCGGAAGAAAGAGTGTTAATTTTAAAATTAGCACAGGTTCACAACGTTGTTATGCGCGCACACAATGAAAAAGAGCCGAGCATTATTGCCGATTACACATATTCATTAGCACAAACGTTCAGTACTTTTTATAACGCCTGCCCGATTATGAGTGCAGCTTCAAAAGAGCTGGCAGCTTCACGCCTACGTCTGGCGCGTTTGGTGCGTGATGTTTTAGTCTTAATGCTTTATCTGTTAGGAATTGAAGCTCCAGAAGTGATGTTGAAGGCGGCACAAAGCGGAGAATAGATTATGAAATTGGCAAAAACGCTGGAATTGTGCGAAAAGGATAATATTATTACTGCCGAACAAAAAGCGCGTATTTTAGCGGCTGATGCCGAAAATTTTCATACCAAAATAACCGTAATCGTTTCGTATTTTGCGGCTTTTCTTATCGGATTAGGTTTTATTTCCGTAGTAGCCGCAAATTGGAACGATTTTACAAAACTTTTGCAGTTTGGCTTGGCTTTTGCCGGCTTAGTCCTTAATGCCGGTATAATTTTTTACGCCCGACTAAAAAACAAGAAAAACGTTTTACGGATTGCAACCTTTATTTTTGCATTTATGCTGATGGCGGTAATGGGATTAACGGCGCAGATTTATAATCTACCCGCGGATATTGACGCTTCATG
>CAYOYE010000169.1:0-2547 GCA_964408115.1 uncultured Azospirillaceae bacterium | reverse complement strand
GCATATAATATTTTGCCGTTTTCTTTCAACCAATTACGCCCTTTTTTCCAGTCAGAATCAAGCGAAGCCACACACTGCCAAAAAGCTGCCGAATGGTTATTATGCTTTAGGTGAGATACCTCGTGAGCCACCAAATAGTCTATTACAAAGTCCGGCGCTAAAGCAATCCGCCAGCTATAATTTATATTACCGAGTGTAGAACAACTACCCCAGCGTGTTTTTGCATCTTTAATACACACGCCGTTCAAACGACACCCCAGTTCCG
Organism: uncultured Azospirillaceae bacterium; assembly: GCA_964408115.1. Lineage (GTDB taxonomy): Bacteria > Pseudomonadota > Alphaproteobacteria > RF32 > CAG-239 > RUG410. The sequence continues at coordinate 2,282 of CAYOYE010000169.1, read as the reverse complement.
CCGCCAGTTTTTTTGACCTGATATAAAATTCTTCGGCAGCCAGCTTATGAATATAGTCACGCACGCGGCGATGTAAAAACTCGGCATTGCCGGAAACAATTAAGGTATTGTTCTCCAGCATAACGCCACAACGGGCTGCCGGTTGATGTGATATTTTAACCTTTTTGCCGAACAATGATATTTCTTCTCCGTCAGTAAAAAAGTGTTGTTCCGGTAATTTTTGCAGATTTTCAACAATCCAATCCATATTTTCGTGAACAAAATCTATGGCTTTTTTTCTGGTACAATACTTCGGTATGGAAAGAACTGGTATTCTCTCCTTGCCGTCTATCCGTAAAACAAGTTTTCGCGAAACCGACGACTGCACGATTTTGAGATCTATTCCTAAAGCCTGCCGTATATCAAAGGTCTTGCCAGTCAACAATGTAATCTTCATAATCACGCACCTTTGTTTCATTAACCAGTTCACGTCCGTTCAGCGACATACCGGCTTCCGATACGCTGGCGGCCCTTCCGCTCAACAGCGGATGCCACTTTGGTAGTTCATATCCGTTATCAAGCAGCCAATAAGCACAGGTTTTCGGTAACCACCGCGGTTTTTCACGCACTGCCTCAAGAGTTATATCCCGACAATCTGCAACAACCTTAAAGCGCTGTTCATAAATCTTACACAAACAGCTGCGACAATCCAAAAAACGACAGTAAGCATTCGTAAATTTGACCTGCCCTTTTATTTCAATTTTGTTCAGACAACACTTTCCGCAACCGTCACAAATTGCCTCCCACTCGTCTTTATTCATCTCCTCAAGTTTTTTATGCTTCCAAAACTCCGGTTCTAAAGAGCGAAATCCATCCACCCGCTTTTGCGGATCAAACTCTGTTTGCCACTCATCCTCAGCCTTCATAAATCTTCCCAGTCCACAATATAATTTTCCAGTTCGTCCGGTGCAACCTGTTCTTCCGAAATAACTCTTCCTCGTACGGTTTTTACGGGTTCCTGCACATAGTCTTTTTCAAACAAACGCCGATAAGCGCAAGTCCGCGGCATCCACACCAGCTTATCCACATTTTCTTTGGTCAGCTTCAGGCACCCTTCTACCGTTTCACAGCGTTTAGGATAAATCGTACACGCGGCGTTTTCGGCATCATAATATTTACAAATCACGTTGGTATAATAAATATCTTCCGTTTCTTCATCCTGTAATTTTATCAGGCAACACTTTCCGCATCTGTCGCAAATTGCCTCCCAGTCTGCTTCATTTATCTTATCCCAAGGTTTCATTATCCCCTCCGCTCTGCTATTTTATCATCTTCCGCCAAATTTCCGAATTGTGTAAATTCGCCGTTCCAAAACAGACGTACCGGACCTGTTGAGCCATGACGGTTTTTCCCGATAATTACTTCTGCCAGATTTGCCGTTTCCCTGTCGCGTTGCATCCACTCATCATGTTTTTTCAAAAACTTGTCCGGAGCTTCCCCTTCCTGCTGTTTCGGTTCGGCATTATGGATATAATAGTTTTCGCGGAAAACAAACATAACAATATCTGCATCCTGCTCAATAGATCCCGATTCGCGCAAGTCCGACATCAACGGTCGTTTATCGTCACGCAATTCCACACCGCGGTTTAATTGCGATAAGGCGATTACCGGTATTTTAAGTTCCTTGGCCAAAATTTTCAAACCGCGGGAAATTTCCGATAATTCCTGCACGCGGTTGCCCTCGCTTTTTTTATTGCCGGTACCGGTAATGAGTTGAATATAATCTATCACAATCAGCCCCAGTCCCTTACTGCGTTTCAAACGACGCGCCCTTGTACGAATGGCATTAATGCTTATCCCCGGTGTATCATCAATATACAGCGGAATATTCGTAAGTTCGCGTACGGCGGCGGTAATACGGGTAAATTCCGCCTCATCCAAAGCTCCGTTGCGCATTTTTTGGCTGGATGTTTGGGTTACGGTAGATAAAACGCGGGAGGCCAGTTCATCTGCGGACATTTCCAGCGAAAAGAAAGCCACGCCTCTGTTTTCCGGCGCTATAGATTTATCGCGACTGAACAAATCCGCCACGTTATAGGCAATATTTGTTGCCAAAGCGGTTTTTCCCATAGCCGGACGACCTGCCAGAATAATCAGGTTAGAATCGTTTAAACCGCCGATTTTATAGTCCAATTTAGTAAGTCCGGTCGGCGTACCGGAAATTTTACCCTCTTTTTGATAGGCCTTTTCTATGGCCGACAGAGAAGATTCCAGCGCGTTGGAAAAATCTATGAAACCTCCTT
>CAYOYE010000168.1:0-2553 GCA_964408115.1 uncultured Azospirillaceae bacterium | reverse complement strand
TCGTTATGTTGTAATAACTGCGGTCGGATATATTTTATGTTTTTTTCTTTTTCTTCATTTTCAATATCGGTAATAATCCGCAAGGCGGAATGACGCAGATTTTCGGAATACTGTTTGCCGTTTTCTACCAAAATTTGGACACGCCGCAATCTGGAAGCCGCAACCATTTTCATGGCAGATGTAATTTTCTGCGTTGATTTAACGGCTTCTATTCGCGTGCGTAATTCTTTCAGACCGGCCATTACGCTATTTTCTCCTTATTGTCGGCGAAACTTTGGCAGAAACAATTGAAAAATTCTTTCAGCTTAGCTTCCAATTCCGGCGAAATCTCTCTTTTTTCTTTGATTTCCGCCAGATAGTCAGGATGTTCCCGATGCAGGGCCGCCAGACAAGATTGTTCGTATTCGGCAACTTCCGAAGTTTTGATATCTTTCAGATAACCGCGTACGCCGGCAAAAATTGAAACAACTTCATCTTCAAGAGCCATCGGCTGATGAACAGGTTGCTTGAGCAATTCGGTTAATTTAGCCCCCTTATCCAACAGAGCTTTGGTTGATTTATCTAAATCTGCCGAAAATTGGGCAAATGCCGCCATTTCACGATATTGTGCCAAATCCAGCTTCATAGAACCGGAAACCTGCTTCATGGCTTTAGCCTGGGCGGCAGAACCGACACGCGAAACCGAAATACCTACGTTTACTGCCGGTCGGATACCCTGATAGAACAGGCTTGTTTCCAAAAATATTTGTCCGTCTGTGATAGATATTACGTTTGTCGGAATATATGCCGATACATCACCGGCCTGCGTTTCAATAACCGGCATAGCCGTCAGCGAACCGCTACCGTATTTATCGCTCAATTTAGCAGCTCTTTCCAGCAGTCTTGAGTGCAAATAGAAAACATCTCCCGGATAGGCCTCACGTCCTGGTGGACGGCGGATAAGTAAAGACATCTGTCGGTATGCCGTAGCTTGTTTTGAAAGGTCATCATAAAAAATTACGGCGTTCATTCCGTTGTCGCGGAAATATTCGCCCATAGCCGTACCGGAATATGGGGCAATAAACTGCAAAGGAGCAGCATCCGAAGCGGTTGCGGCCACCACAACGGTATATTCCATTGCACCGAAATCGCGTAGCGTTTTTACAACCTGAGCTACAGATGAACGCTTTTGTCCGACAGCCACATAAATACAAAACAGCTTTTCTTTATCTGTTTTGGCTTTGTCGTTCAGATGTTTCTGATTGATTATGGTGTCAACAATTATGGAAGTTTTACCGGTTTGTCGGTCGCCGATAATCAATTCACGTTGTCCTCTACCGATAGGAATAAGCGAATCAATAACTTTTATGCCGGTTTGTACCGGTTCGTGAACGCTTTTTCTTGGTATAATCCCCGGAGCTTTTACTTCGGCATTACTGTATTCGGTGGCTTTAATTTCACCTAAATCATCAATCGGATTGCCTAAAGCGTCAACTACACGCCCTAACAAAGCCTTGCCCACCGGTACATTCACGATTCTATCCGTACGTTTAACGGTATCACCTTCTTTAATTCCTTCGTCCGAGCCGAATAATACTACACTAACGCAATCTTCTTCCAGATTGAGAGCCATACCCTTAACACCGTTGGCAAACTCCACCATTTCATTAAGTTGTACATTATCCAGACCATATACTCTGGCAATACCGTCACCGACCGATATAACCCGACCGGTTTCCGATAAATCGGTTTTTAGATTAAAATCGGCGATTTTTTCTTTTAACAGTGCCGATATTTCATTGGCTTGTACCGACATTTATTTTGTCCCTTTCATAAGCTGTTCTAAAGCATCAAGTTTATGCCGTACCGAAACGTCAATCAGGTTGCTTTTATAACGGATAATCAGCCCACCGATAATTTCCGGTTCTATAACAAAAGAAAGCTCAATATTTTTTTTGAAAATACCGTTCAGTTTTTCTTTGAGGCTTTTTTCCTGTGTTTCATTCAGGGGTACGACAGTTGCCACTTCTACCTCGGCAATATCGTGCCTATCGTTATAAAGCAGGATAAACCGTTGTAATACATTTGTCAAATCGGAAATACGCCGATTCTCTATTAATAGTTTTATTAAATTAGTCAGGCTTGTACATAGTTCCAAATTTTTTAAGACCGCAAAAACAAGTTCGGATTTTTGTTCATCAGTCCACAAAGGATTATCAAGCTGCTTTAATGGTTCGCCACTTGTAGCAACCGCGCGCAGCAACTTTCGGGCATCAGAATATGTCTTTTCCAAAAATCCGCCTTGTTCGGCTCCTTCATATAAGGATTCCGCATATAACATAACCGTTTTGAAATTTGAATTTTTCTTCACGCCTCATATATCCTTAATAAATCTTGCGCCTATATCTAATAAGTATGAAATTGTCAGCTCTTAATCAAGTATTTGCAAAAGTAATTAACAGAAATTTAGCCGACCTCATAATGTTTATTTAAGTTTATTCCAACCTTTTTTCGCCGGTGCGGTATTTGTTTGAGCTTTAGTGCCGTTTTTATCGTCTGATTTATTGCCCCATT
>CAYOYE010000167.1:0-2554 GCA_964408115.1 uncultured Azospirillaceae bacterium | reverse complement strand
TTTTTACGGTTATTAAAGGGAGATTTTATGCAAAACAGCAAAATTGCTATCATAATGACCGGATTGATGTTTTTTTCTTTTCCGGTTTTCGGAGAGTTTGATTTTCTGGAAATAGAAGGTGTTGATGACGGTTCAACGGCATCTGATACGGCAGATACACAAACAAACACAGCAGATGAAAAACAAAATACCGAAATTGCCGAAGATAATTCCGATGATTTTTTCGGCAGTTATATTGATGATGTGGAAACACAGGAAAAAGCTGTTATATCCGCACGCCGTATCTTACAGCAAAAGCCCAAGATTCTGACTTTACGTCAAAGACCGCAGTTTACAAAAAAAGCGGTTTCCGACCTCAACAAGGATACTGCTGCCCCGAAAAACTCTGCCGAAGAAAATCAAGCGGCTGACACTACACCCGATCCGCAAAAAGATTTTGAGAACGAGGATTTTTCCGATAATATTTTGAGTATGCAACAAATACAGGAGCGGAGGAAACAAGCCGAAGAACAGATGAAAGCCCAAAGAAAGCAAGCCCTTATAGAACAAAAACAGGCGGCTGTTCAGCAAAAAAGAGAAGAGCTGAAAGAAAAACTGACACCGGCGCCGTTCGGGCTGTATTGGGACGCCACTATGGACGAAATTAAGGAACTCGGATTTGAGCTTAAACCTGCCGCCCGTAAAGATTATGAACAAGTATATCAGGTAACGAATGTTAAACAACAAAGTAATAATTTTCGGGATATTATAGCCATATTCGGAGTTGATAATCATTTGTGGTGCATTTTTGCTCAAGGCAATTTGCTTGATGATGACGCGCGGGCCTCTAAAGTTTTAGATTTATACAATAAGTATTATAAAGCATTAGAACAAAAATACGGCAATGCGCACCAGTATTTTACCCCCTATAAATATGAAGAAGAACTAATTGAAGGTGAAGGCGAAAACCAAAAAACTACGGTAGTTACGCATGAAAATCCTCTGGGCGGAGATAATTTCTTACGCGAGTTGCAGGAGGGGAAGGCCTTTTTATATGCAACTTTTGAAAACGGAACTATTGGTGCAACTTTAGGCGTATCCGTTGATGGAAGCGGTAAAAGTTATATCTCTTTAGATTATAAAAATCTTCGGTTAATGAATAAAGAACAAAACGAAGGATATAGCCGCTTACTGGAAGACATTTAATTATGGGGACTGTTATGAAAAAAATAAGTTTTTGCGGAATTTCCGGCTCCGGTATGAGTTCGCTGGCACAAATTATGTATTTTTCCGGCTATGAAGTGCGAGGTTCTGACCGCAATTTTGATTTAAATCGCGACCAAAAGACCAAACAGGCGCTTGAAAAGCTCGGAATCCGTATATTTCCGCAAGACGGCTCGGCAATTACGGATGATTTGGACTTTATTTGCACTTCTACTGCGGTAGAAGACAGTATTGCCGACATTAAAGCTGCAAAAGCCAAACATATTCCCATCAAAACCCGACCGCAGTTATTATCCGAAGTATTCCATAGTTTTCGCTACGGTATAGCTGTCGGTGGCACAAGCGGTAAGACTACTACCACCGCCATGATCGGCTATATTATGGATAAAGCCGGACAAAAGCCCTGTATGATAAACGGCGGGCTTTTACGCAACTACGAAAATCAAAAAGGCATACCTAACGTTATTCTAAATAAAGGTGATACCTGCATTGTTGAGGCAGATGAAAGCAACGGAAGTATAGAATTATATAACCCGTACATCTCCCTAATCAATAATATTTCCCAAGACCACAAAACTTTGGACGAATTACTGGAACTCTTCAAAAATCTGGCTCTCCGCACCAAATATGCCGTAGTCGTTAATGATGATAACGAGCTTTGCCGTCACATCCGACACAACCGTAAACTTGTTTTTTCTCTGCAAAATCCGCAAGCCGATTTTTATACCTCCGAAATCACGCCGGTTGCAGACGGCACTCTCTACACCTTTTGTCAGCGCCGCTTTAAGTTACGGCTAATCGGAGAATTTAACGTTGCCAATGCGCTGGCGGCCATTGCCACCTGCTCTTTAATGGGGGTTGATAAAATAAAGGCCGCCGAAATTTTGCAAGATTTTAGCGGTACAAAACGCCGGCTGGAAGTAATCGGACAAAAGAACGACATTACCGTAATTGACGACTTTGCCCACAATCCGGACAAGATAAAAGCCTCCGTTAGTGCCTTACGCCAATATTCCGGACGATTAATAATAATGTTTCAACCGCATGGATTCGCCCCTATGCGTTCACTTGGCAAACAGATGACTGATGAGTTTGTCGCCCGTCTGCTGCCGGAAGATATATTGATTATGCCCGAAATATTTTTTGCCGGCGGTACGGTAACCAAAGACATATCCGCCGCTGATTACATTGCTTATGCCCGTTCCTGCGGCAAGGATAACGCCTTTTATTTTCCCGATAAGGAGCAGGCTGCCGAGTTTATTCTGCAAAATGCCAAATCCGGTGACCGGATAGTTATCATGGGCGCACGCGATAATTCGCTTACCGACTTATGCTACTATATATTGGAGAA
>CAYOYE010000166.1:0-2565 GCA_964408115.1 uncultured Azospirillaceae bacterium | reverse complement strand
AAACCAATGAGCGTTTTAGAACGGAAGATACGGTTGAAAAACTTATGGTAGAAGATAAAGATTGCCAATTTTTGTTTGAAGATTCTACCGGACTTACCTTTATGGAATCCGAAACTTTTGAACAATTTTCTATGCCGGCCGATATTTTGGGAGATTCACGCCCGTTTTTGACAGACGGTATGCAGGTGATTGTTTCGCATATTGACGGTCGTCCTATTTCCGTAGAATTGCCGTTGCAGGTTGTTTGCGAAGTTGTTGAAACAGAGCCTGTTATTAAAGGTCAGACGGTTTCTTCTTCTTATAAACCGGCTATTTTGGATAACGGTGTACGCACTACCGTACCTCCGTTTATCGGCGTAGGCGATAAAATCGTTGTCGGTACGGCTGAAGCTAACTATGTAGAGAGAGCTAAATAATGGCATATATATCACCTGTTTTAACGGCGATAGCCGGTGCGGTAAAAAAAGCATCTACGGCGTTGGTACGCGACTTTAATGAATTGGAACATCTGCAGTCATCCGTACATAATGACGGCTCGTTTGCCTCACGCTCGTATGATAAGGCCGAGAAAATTTTAGGCGAAGAATTAGCTAAGGTGCGTCCGAATTATCCGTTTGTTTGCAAAAAAAACGCAACTATTCCGGCCGGCGGTAATTATTTTCTGGTGGATCCGATTAACGGATTAGTTAATTTTGCGCATGGAAACGGTTGCTTTGCTATGTCCGTTGCGTTGGTAGAAAATAATGTTCTTACCGATGCCGTTGTTTATAATCCGGTTTCGGATGAGCTGTTTTTTGCCGAAAAAGGGTGCGGTGCTTTTAAGGAAGGGTTTAGAAGCCACGAACGCTTGCGCGTGGCCGCCCGTAAAGAATTAAAGAATGCTTTAATCGGCTGCAGTCCGGATGTGGAAAATATTAAAAAGGCATTGTCGGTTAGTCCGAATCTGTCGGTAAAAAGCACAACCGCCTTGGATTTGGCGTATGTTGCTGCCGGTAAATTTGATGCCGTTATTTCGGCAAATAATCCGCCGTATGCAAGCGGGGCAGGGCTTTTGTTGGTAAAAGAAGCCGGCGGTTATGCGTTTATGATCGGCGAAACGGATGTGCGTACGGAAAACATTACAAACGTTTTGTTGAACGGAAATATTGTGGCAACTAACGAAGCATTACGCCAAAAAATAGCGATTGCAGTAGCAAAATAGTGAAAAAACATAAAAAAATTTAATAAACGGTAAAAATAATACTTGCGTATTTAAATTGCTTAATGTATAAAGACGTAAAACTTGATTTAGTCTATTTAATTGGAGAGTATAGATGAAAAAAGGAATTCATCCTGATTATCACGAGATTACTTATGTGATGACAGACGGTACTGAATATAAAACAAAATCAACGTGGGGTACGGAAGGTGCTAAAATGTTGTTGGAAACAGATCCGAAGTCCCATTCTGCTTGGACAGGCGTTCGTCGTGTGGTTGATACCGGCGGTCGTGTTGGTAAGTTTAACAGCAAGTTCGCCGGATTTGGTTTGAAGACCGGCAACTAATTTGCGTTTTTTATTATTAAAGGCCTGCAGGTGCGGGCCTTTAATTTTTGATAACCTAAAAAAATACTTGTATATTGTTAAAACCATGTCTATTGTAAGTATAGAAGGTTTATTTATGAAAGGAATAATAATATGACAGCTCCTTTAATGCCGAAAGCAACAGCGGTGTGGTTGGTTGATAATACTACCTTGACGTTTCGGCAAATTGCTAAATTTTGTGAAATTCATGAGTTGGAAATTCAGGCTATTGCTGACGGAGATATTGCTTATAACATTGTCGGATTAAGCCCTATTAATAACGGACAGCTCAGCTGGGAGGAGATCCGCCGTTGTGAAGCGGATAAAACCGCAGATTTAGTTCCTAATGTTTTGGAAAAGAACGTAAAAGAACGTAATGCAAAAGCGAAGAAAGTTTTATCTCCGTCACAAAGAAGCGATAAACCGGCGGCGATTTTGTGGATTATTAAACATTGTCCGGAAATTATGGATTCCCAAATTTGTAAACTTATCGGGACGACTAAACCGACTATTGCAAAAATTCGTGAAAACCAGACAGCAGAAGCCGGCGCGTTAAAACCGAAAAATCCGGTAGCTGTCGGTTTGTGTAACGAAAAAGATTTGGAAAATGCTCTGGCAATCTCTCAATCAAGAGTTAATCCGAAAGTTAAGGCAGAAACAAAGGTTAAGAAAAAAGAAGTAAAGAAAACCGTAAATAAAAGCACAACCGAAAATAAAACAGCTAAAAAAGGCGGTGCGAAAAAAACAGCGGCTAAAAAAGATACTGCTAAAAAAACGTCAGCTAAAAAGCCGGCCAAAGCAGCAAAGAAATAGTTTGTTTTTTATTGACGCCCTGTCTTTCGGCAGGGCGTTTTTTTGTATAACGGCTAAATTTTAGCGTAGAAAATACAGCCGTTGACATTTTCGGCGTTTTCACTGCGTAAAATTAATTCATATTTTTCAATTCGGGTATATCCTTGTTGTTGCAATACGGAGGTTACATAGTCGGGGTTATGTTTATAGC
>CAYOYE010000165.1:0-2593 GCA_964408115.1 uncultured Azospirillaceae bacterium | reverse complement strand
TATAGCCGCCCAAAACCTGAGCAATTTTCATAACCTGCTCTTGATAAACCATAATTCCGTAAGTTTCGCCCAAAATCGGCTCCAAATCCGGATGCAGATAGGTAATCTTTTCCTTACCATGCTTACGATTAATATATGTCGGAATATTATCCATAGGTCCGGGGCGATAAAGTGAGATAATAGCGATTAAATCCTCAAAACGGTCGGGTTTAATCTGTTTCATAATATCGCGCATACCCGATGATTCAAACTGAAATACCGCACTTGTATCGCCACGTTGCATAAGTTCGTATGTCGGCTTATCATCAAGCGGAACGGCTGCCATATCAAGAGTTATACCGCGAATTTTATAAACTTCGTCAACAGCGCGCTTAATAACCGTCAGGGTTTTTAAGCCCAAAAAGTCAAATTTTATTAGTCCGGTTTCTTCCACAAATTTCATATCATATTGGGTTACCGGCATATCTGCTCGCGGATCTTTATACAGCGGCACCAATTCTTCCAGAGGTCTGTCACCGATAACCACTCCGGCGGCGTGCATACCGGAATTACGATACAGTCCCTCAAGTTTCATAGCAATATCAAACAGCTTATTGATTTGCGGATCCTTGACGCGCATTTCTTCCATTTCCGGCACCTGATCAAGTGCTTCCTGTAAAGTAGGATTTTTACCGCCTTGTCCGGGCGGAATCATCTTTGAAATGCGGTCTGCCTGACTGTACGGCATTTGCAAAACTCTGGCGACATCACGAATAACCGCCTTGGATTGCAATTTACCGTAAGTAATAATCTGCGCCACATGGTCGTATCCGTATTTTTCTTGCACATATTCTATGGTTTTATGGCGGTTTTCCTGACACAAATCTACGTCAAAATCCGGCATATTGACACGTTCCGGATTTAAGAAGCGTTCAAACAACAAATCTAATCTTATCGGGTCCAAATCGGTAATTTTCAGCGACCACGCCACAATTGAACCGGCACCGGATCCACGCCCCGGTCCGATAGGTACTCCATGTGTTTTAGACCAGCGAATAAAATCCGACACGATAAGAAAATATCCGGGGAAGCCCATTTTCTTTATAACGCTTAACTCATAATCCAGTCGTTCATAATATTTCCTATCGGTTTCCGCGCGTTCCTCCGGCGTCATATCCGGATGATAAACCTGAACTTTCATACGCTCGTTTAGCCCCTTGTATGCCTCCTCGGTAATAAATTCATCCTGCGTTTTTCCGTCAGGACATATAAATATCGGCAACAAAGGTTCCATCTTTTTAGATAGAAAATTACAACGCTTGGCAATATTTATCGTATTTTCAACAGCTTCCGGAATATCAGCAAACAAGTTTACCATTTCATCTTCCGTACGCCAATGATTCCCCGGCAAATACTTACGGCGATTGTCGTTTGCCACATAATCACTTTGTGCTATGCAGACAAGTGCATCATGGGCTTCATACATACTCTCATCAAAGAAATAGACGTCATTAGTTGCCACAAGAGGTATGTTGTGCTTATATGCCAGTTCCAGAAACACCGGCTCGGTAACTTTTTCCTCGTCATAACCAACCCGCGACAACTCCATATACAGTCTGTCGCCGAAAATACTTTTGAGTTCAAGCAGTTTTTTCTCGGCATCATCATTACGATTTTGGCAGATAAGACGCCCGACAGGTCCGTCATAACCACCGGTTAAACAAATTAGTCCGTCATTAAAATCGCGCAGATTCTGCATTGTCAACTGTGGATTTTCGCTATGTTCCATATTATCCAGATAATAGCGGCGAAACATTTTCATAATTGAATGATAACCGGCCTCATTTTGCACAAGCAAAATAATTCTATCCGGCTCCAGCTCGCGTCCTTTGGAAATGGCTAAATTCTCGGAATCATCATTATGCAAACAGAGTTCCGCCCCCAGAATCGGTTTAATTCCTTCATCTGAAGCATATTTGGAAAAACATTTTCCGCCAAAAAGATTTCCCCTATCGGTTATGGCACAGGTAGGAATACCCATATCGTGTAATTTGTGCATCAATTTCGGTACGGCAATCGCTCCTAATGCCAGCGAATATGCCGTATGTACGCGCAAATGCACAAACTTTGGGTCTTTCATCTACCAAAAATCCTCAAGCGGTAACGGTTCCGTTTGTTTTCCTGCGGTTACTTATTATCCGTACCGACTTTTTGATAGCAACGACAATGACAAATACCGTCACGTTCAATATCGCTACGACATAATTCCGAAATACAATACCGATTTTCGTTATTTCCGTCACAAGGACAGCGCTGCCATTCGCCGTCACCAAACATCATATTTTTGGCTTTGGCAATTTTTTCAATATTCTGTGTCGGGCAATATCCGGCTTTTTTGCAGTTATCCAACATTTTTTCTAAAATCGTAGTCATTTAAGTTCTCCCTATCTTTGTTCCAATAAATCCAGTATTGAGCTAAGCTCAGCCGGATTGTTATATTGTAATGTTATACTACCTTTTCCTTTTTTACCAGCATTAATTTTGACTTTTAGTTTTAATTTTTCCTCTAAATCCTGCATAATATGATATTTCTGATAATGCTTCGTAAGAAGTA
>CAYOYE010000164.1:0-2614 GCA_964408115.1 uncultured Azospirillaceae bacterium | reverse complement strand
ATCAATTACTGTTACAAATGAATCGTAAAAATAAAAAAAGGAGCTGATATGATAAAAACAAATGTAATGCGGATTTTAGAAACTCTGAAAATTGCTTATAAAGTATATGAATATAATCCGCAGAATAATCTTGATGCCGTATCCGTTGCCGGATTTGTCGGAAAACCTGCCGAACAGGTTTTCAAAACACTCGTAACCCAAGCTCCGACTGACCAGCATGGTTTTGCCAACTTTGTTTTCGTTATCCCCGGCAATCAGGAATTGAGTGTCAAAAAAGCGGCGCACGCTGCCGGTGTTAAAGATTTGGAAATGTTACCGCTCAAAAAACTTCTACCCCTGACCGGCTATGTGCATGGCGGTTGTTCTCCGTTAGGTATGAAAAAGAATTTTCCGGTTTTTATTGATGAAACGGCAATATTGTTTGATACGTTTTGTATAAGCGGCGGTAAGATAGGTGTAACGCTGGAACTTAATGCCGAAAGTTTGGCTGAAGGTATTAATGCACAATTTGCCGACCTAACTCTATAGACACACAGAATTATGGCCGTTTTTCAAGCGGCAGAACAGTTACACAAAAAAACGGAGCGTCTGTTTAACGCCCCGTTTTTTTTCTTTAATTTCTGAAATTATAAATCAAAATCAATCACACCGTCATAAGCATAACGATACAACTGTTCAATTTCCTTAAACAACGGATAACGCGGGTTTGCACCGGTACATTGATCGTCAAACGCCATTTCCGGTAAGGTTTTCATAGCGTTTTCCCAATCTTCTTCCTTAATACCCCATTCTCTGATAGAAGCCGGAATATTGAGTTTTTTCTTCATTTCTTCCAGAGCTTTAATCAAATTTTCTACCGCTTCGTCATCTGTTTTACCTTTAAGCCCGATACCACGCGCAAACGCAGCATACGCAGCTTTGGTATTCGGATATCTGTATTGCGGGAAAGTAGCCTGTTTGGTCGGGCAGTCGTTAGCATTATAACGAATAACCTGACTAATTAACAGTGCATTGGCAAAGCCATGCGGAATATGGAATGCTGCACCCAGCTTATGCGCCATAGAGTGGCATACGCCCAAAAACGCATTAGCAAACGCCATACCGGCAATCGTGGCGGCATGGTGTACTTTTTCACGCGCTTCGGCTGCACCTGTTTCGTACGAATTAATCAGGTTTTCATAAACCAAACGTCCGGCCTCTACCGAAAGTCCGCGTGTATAATCCGTTGCCATACATGATACATACGACTCCAAAGCGTGCGTCATAATATCAATACCCGAAGCGGCACACAAACCTTTCGGCATTGTCAATACCAAATCGGTATCAATAATAGCCATAGACGGCGTCAAAGCATAATCGGCAATAGCATATTTTACGCCTGTTGCATCATCAGTAATAATGGCAAACGGTGTAACTTCCGAACCTGTACCAGAAGTTGTCGGAATAGCAACCAGCTGCGATTTAACACCCATTTCCGGAAATTCAAAAATACGTTTACGAATATCCATAAAGCGCCGAGCCAAATCTTCAAACTTCAATTCCGGATGTTCATACATAATCCACAAAATTTTGGCTGCATCAATCGGAGAACCACCGCCCAACGCAATCAAAATATCCGGCTCAAAGCTGTTAACCATATCACGCGCCTTATTAATGGTTGTCAAATCCGGATCCGGTTTAACATCACTAAAGATTTTATACTGTACACCGATTTCTTCCAGAATATCGGTAATTTTTTTGGTATATCCCAAATCAAACAACGGCTTATCGGTAACGATAAAGGCCTTTTTCTTACCCTTTAACTCGCGCAGAGCAAAAGCCAAACACCCCGGTTTGAAATATACTTTCGGCGGAACTTTAAACCACAACATATTTTCTTCGCGTTTTGCCACATTTTTAATATTCATCAGATGTTTTACTCCTACATTTTCACTAACGGCATTACCGCCCCACGAACCGCAGCCTAAAGTTAATGACGGCTCAAGTCTAAAGTTATAAATATCACCGATTGCACCCTGTGATGACGGGCAGTTAATCATAACACGACCTGTCGGCATTGTATCACCATACAACTTTATCCGATCTTTATTGCAAGGGTTAGTATATAATACCGAAGTATGTCCGCAACCGGCAAATTCAACCAGATGTTTAGCTTTATCCATTGCATCTGCAAAGTCTTTAGCTTTATACAGTGCCAAAGTAGGAGAAAGTTTTTCAAAAGAAAAAGGTTCTTCCGCGCCGATTTTAGAAACTTCACCAATCAGCACTTTTGTTTTTGCATCTACCTTAACACCTGCCATAGCGGCAATTTTGGCAGCCGGCTGTCCGACAATATCGGCATTAACGCGACCGTCTTTCAAAATAATTGCTGCCACTTTTTCGCGTTCTTTCGGCGATAAAATGTAAGCACCGCGCTTCAAAAATTCTTCCCGAACTTCATCATAAACGTCAGCAACGGCAATAACCGACTGTTCCGATGCGCAAATCATACCGTTATCAAAAGTTTTAGACATTAATACCGAACTTACGGCCATCTGAATATCGGCACTTTCATCAATCACTGCCGGCGTATTTCAAGGGCCTACACCCAAAGCCGGAGTGCCTGAAGAATATG